>PXRA01000044.1:23768-36640 GCA_003021725.1 Halobacteriales archaeon QH_8_64_26 | reverse complement strand
CGGCCTCCTTGGGCTCGATCTGCTCGTCATGGGCGGGGCCGTTCTCGCGTTCGGCGTCGGCTCTCGGGCGGGGCTCATCCAGTCCTCGCCGACCGACACAGCGGGGCTTCTCGCCGGGATCGCCTTCGGACTTCTCGGGCTGGCCGTCGGCGGCCTCGTTGCCTCACAGACGTTCGGGTTCGGTCCCGCGGGCTGGCTACCGATCGCGCTGGTGACCGGTACTGGGATGGCCGCGGTGACGGTCCTGCCCCGCGAGGACGTCGGCTCGACGGTGCCGACCGGCGTGCTCGCGGTTGCTGCGGGCGTTGCACTGCTCGCGGGCGTCATCGGCGCGGAATGGACCTGGAGTCCGGGCGGTTTCGAGGCGATCTTCACCGCGAGAATCGCCGTTCCGGTATTAGCCGTGTTCTGTAGCCTGCTGGTCGCGTGGGCCGGAGCGAAAGCCCACGCCGGGTTCGGACACCGGGGCCGCCAGCGCGGGGCGTACTTCCTCATCGGCGTGAACGCCGTCGCGATGCTCGCCGTCCTGTTCTTACTGCTCGGCTTCGTCGTAAGCAGGGGCCTGCCGAAGGCCACGGAAGGCATCGAGGTCGGTCTCGGTGTCGGACCGACGGTCGCCTTCGAGCTCCGGCTCCCGTTCGACTGGCCCTTCGTGATGAACGTCTTCCAGGGAATCTACGTCGACGTCCCGGGCGTGTTGCCGGCGATCATGGGCACTGCGTGGCTCGTCATCGGCGCGATGCTCTTCGCGGTTCCGCTTGGCATCGGAGCGGCCGTATTCCTCACCGAATACGCCGACCAAGGCCGCTTTACGAGCGTCGTCGAGGTCACGACCAACGGCCTCTGGAGTACGCCGAGTATCGTCTTCGGGCTCTTCGGGCTCGCCTTTCTCGTCCCGCGATTCGGGAACACCAACTCGCTGTTCGTCGGGATGGTCGTTCTCGGCTTCATGCTGCTCCCGTTGGTGCTCATCACCAGTCGAGAGGCGCTGAAAAGCGTCCCCGACGAGTACTGGGATGCCAGTGCTGCTCTGGGCGTGAGCCAGTGGGAGACGATCAAGAGCGTCGTACTGCCGGCGGCCCTGCCCGGCGTCATCACGGGAATCATCTTGGGCGTGGAGCGAATCGCGAGCGAGACCGCTCCGATTCTGCTCGTGACGGCCGGAGCGCCGTTTCCAAGCGCCACGCTGGGCGTCTTGGGCGGGTTCGAGTTCGCCATGACGCCGCCGTTCGTCACGAAAGACGCGCTGCTCACCTCGGGCAGCGCGCTTCCCTATCAGTTGTTCGCCGCCATCACCGCCGGCGTCGGTGCGGGGGACGCCCAGGCGCTCGGGTGGGGGACGGCGCTCGTACTGTTACTCGTCGTACTCTCCTTCTATGCGATCGGTATCGGGCTGCGAACGTACTTCAGGAGGAAATTACACCAGTGAGCAACGAACGACGGGCGTCGAGCGAAACGGAGATCGTTACCCATGAGTGAAGCCGAAGCCCCCGAGACGGGCGAGGGAGAACAGCCCGAGAAGTCAATGAGTGGATCAGGGTTCGAAATACACCGAGAGGAACCCGAGGGGCTCGAGGGACCCGAGACAACGGCCGGCGAATCCGACGAGGAGATCGAGGAGTCCTGGATCACGTATGATTTTCAGGGCGAGACGAAGATCGCCACCGAGGACCTCAATGCCCATTACGGCGAGGACCATGCGATCGAGGACGTCTCGATCGAGATCCCCGACCGGAGTGTTACGGCACTGATCGGGCCCTCAGGCTGTGGGAAGTCGACCTTTTTACGGTGTCTCAACCGGATGAACGACCGTATCAAGAGTGCTCGCGTCGAGGGCTCGGTGACGCTCGACGGCGAGGGGACTTATCAGGACGGCGTGAATCTGGTCGAACTCAGGAAACGCACAACACGGCGACGTCAGGACGGGACTGCTCGCCCGACTGCTCGGCCGCGATTCGAGAGAGGAGGAGCGAGAACTCGTCGAACGCTCGCTGCGTCAGGCCGCCCTCTGGGAGGAAGTCGAGGATCGACTCGACGCCAACGCGCTCGGACTCTCGGGCGGCCAGCAACAACGCCTCTGTATCGCCCGGTGTCTCGCGACCGACCACGAGGTGATCCTGATGGACGAGCCCGCGTCGGCGCTCGATCCGATCGCGACGAGCCAGATCGAGGACCTCATCGACGACTTGGCCGAGGAGTTTACAGTGATTATCGTCACCCACAACATGCAACAGGCCGCCCGTATCTCCGATCAGACCGCCGTGTTCCTGACTGGGGGAGAGCTCGTCGAGTTCGACGACACCCAACAGGTGTTCGAGAACCCCGAGAGTCAACGCGTCGAGGACTACATCACCGGGAAGTTCGGATGACCGAGAACGAAATCGAACGGTCTCGTCAGGAGCTTCGAGCCCGGCTCGATGGCCTCCGGCAGGGCGTTCTCGACATGGCCGAACTCGTCAAAGGTCGTCTCGATCGGGGGCGCTTGCCGCGCTCTCTGAGCAGTCGAACGGCCAGGACGTCGCCCGCTCGGTGATCGACGGTGATCAGGCAGTGAACGACCGGTATCTCGACCTCGAATCGGAGTGTATCTCGCTGCTCGCGCTCCAGCAGCCGGTCGCCGGCGATCTCCGTCTCGTCACCGCCTCGTTCAAGATCATCACCGATCTCGAACGGATCGGTGACTTGGCGACGAACCTCGCTGGCTACGCGCTCGAAAGCAGCGGTGATCGGTTCCCCGAGATCGATCTGACGGCGATCGGCTCCCTCGCGAAGCGCATGGTCACAGAGGCCATCGAGGCGTATGCAACCGGTGAGGACGAGTGGGCCTGCCGTGAAGTAGCCGCGCTCGACGACGACCTCGACGCACGCTGTGAACACGCATCGAAGGTCGTCGTACGCTACCTGCTCGGTTTCGAACTCGAAGGAGGCGGGGACGGCGGTACCGATACCGACGGCGAGGAGAGCGTCGATGGAGAGGGCACGAACGTCGAGCGCCTATTAGCGGACGTCTCACTGTTGTTGTATACGATCCGCGATCTCGAACGGGTCGGCGACCACGCGGTCAACGTCGCCGCGCGAACGCTGTACATAGTCGAGAGCGACGCGGCGCTCGTCAGATAGGCCCGCGGCAACGACCGATCGACGCGGAACGCGACTCTAGAACGCCTACAACTCGAAATGGAGACACGCAAGGTTCAGCTCGTCGGCGGTTCGACCCATACCGTCTCGCTCCCGAGAGGGTGGGCGAGAGAACACGACGTCCGAGCGGGTGCGTTCCTCCACCTCCATCCCTTGGCGGACGTTCGCTGCTCCTCAGCATCGACAGCGAGAAGGACGGCGAAACCGTCGAAGACGAAAGGAGTGATCGGACGATTTCCGACTCGCGTGAGCCCCGATCACCTCCCTCGAATTGCGGTAACCCCTCGGCGACTCAGACGATATCGCCGATCCGGCGGGGCTCGCCGGAAAGCGAGGGGTTCGGATCGACGATCCTCAGCACCTCGTGGTCGGTGGCCTGCGGGTAGGGGTGGCCGGTCGCCTCTTCGATTAACGCCCGCTCGAGGCGGAACTCGGTGCCCTCGTAGACCACGTCCACGCCGCCCTTATCGAAGGAGAGAACGGTCATCTCCCCTCGCTCCGTCCTCGGTGAGCAAAAGCGGTTCGTATCGCCGGCACTCGACCCCTCGACCGGCCCGTACACCGCGTAACCGGTCTTGCCTGATCGCGGCAGCGTTCCGAGCCGGCGGCGGACACTCGGATAGTTTTAATAGTCGGCGACTGCAGACAACGCCCGTGCAACTCCGGTCGGATCCCCTCTCGGAACTCCGCGTCCCCGACAGCACGACCGTCGAGGAACGCGACCTCGTGACCGACGGTGACGTCTTCGTCGGCGGGCAGAGCACGGTCGATTTCGGGGTTCGTGGCCGGACCGTGATCGCCGGCGAGCGGGTCCGTTTCGGCGGCGACATCGAAGCCGAGGGCGACTGCCGGCTCGACATGTGGTGTGACGTCGCGGGCAACGTCTTAGTAGGTGCGGACGCCTACTTCGGCGAGCGCGTCCACGTCGGGGGCCAGCTGATGGTCTCGGGTGATCTGGACATCGGCGACGACGTGTCGATCGAGGAGGGCTTCGAGGCCAGTGGCTGGATCGTCATCCGCAACCCGATGCCGACGGTCGTCTTCCTGTTCGTCTATCTCTCACAGCTCCTCCGCCTCGGCGAGGAGGAAGCCGCTGCCGACGTCTTAGAGGAGGTAACCGAGGCCGAACCCGACGGCGAGGAAACGATAGCCGGTGCTGGAGAGACAGGCAGGGACGACGGTGTGGGCGAGGGCAGTGAGGAGGGCGAAGGTGAACGAACGGAACCGCTCGTGATTCCTCGGGGTGGACGGGTCTCGGACGACGCCTGGCGGGTCTCGACGCCCGCGGTCGTGGGCAACAACTGCCGGCTCCATGGTAATCTCCGCGCGGAGTCGATCGAAGCCGGTGAGGGCAACGAGATCTTCGGCAGCCTCCGGGCGCGCGAGGACATCACGATCGGTTCCGGAAGCACGATCCACGGCGACGTCACCACGCGGAAGGGTTCGATCGCCATCGCGCCCGGCGCGCGTGTGCTTGGGGACGTCTCCTGTAGCGATCTGGATCTCGGTCCCGACGTCACCGTCGACGGTGCGATCCGGGCTCGTGGGGAGGTCACGATCGGCCGGGACGACGATCCCGCTCCCGGGTAGTCGAACCCCCGATGTTCGACGACCGGACGGAATCGATGGCCGACGGGTTCGACCGATCGGCTGGAGAGCGTTCGAAGCGAGGATCGAAAGGCAGTTTTCGTCCGCCGGCCACCGCCGGGACATGAACTCGCTTGGACTCGCCGGGAAGCCAAACGCCGGCAAGTCCACGTTTTTTAGCGCCGCGACGCTCGCGGAGGCCGACGTCGGGAACTACCCCTTCACGACGATCGACCCCAACCGGGGGATGAGCCACGTCCGCACGGACTGTCCTTGTTTGGATCGCGAGGAGCGGTGTGGCAACGAGCACTGTCGCGGGGGCAAGCGGTACGTCCCCGTCGAGTTGCTCGACGTCGCCGGTCTCGTCCCGGGAGCGCATGAGGGCCGGGGACTGGGCAACCAGTTCCTCGATGCGCTCTCGACCGCCGACGTCGTTTGCAATGTCGTCGACGCCTCGGGCGGGACGAACGCCGAGGGCGAACCGATCGAGGCGGGCACGTACGATCCCCTCGAAGACCTCGCGTTCGTCGAGCGGGAGCTCGACCTGTGGCTCGCGGACATCGTGAGCCGCAACTGGGAGAGCCTCGAACGCGGCTCGCGTGCGCCCGACTTCGATTTCGACGCCGCGCTCACCGAGTTGCTCGTCGATTTCGGCGCGACCCGGGGGGAGGTGGCCGCCACCCTTCGGAACGTGGAGTATCCCGCCGATCCGAAAGCGTGGGACGAAGCGGACAAGGAAGCGCTCGCGAGCGAACTCCGGGCGCGCACGCTACCGATCGTCGTGATCGCGAACAAGGCCGACGTCGTGAGCGAGGAGAACCTAGCTGCCCTGCGGGAGGCGGCCGAGCGTGTCGTGCCGGCGACGGCGGAGGGCGAACTCGCGCTCCGGCGTGCCGCTGACTCCGGGGTACTCGCCTACGATCCGGGGGACGGCGACTTCGAGATCTCCGGCGAGTTGACCGCCGAACAGGAGCGGGGTCTCGAGAGGGTTCGAGAAGTGATGGCCGAGTGGGGCGGGACCGGCGTTCAGGAAGCGATGAACGTCGCGGTGTATGACTTGCTCGATGACATTACCGTCTATCCTGTCGAGAACGAGACCCGCTGGAGCGACGGCTCCGGGACTGTGCTCCCCGATGCCCACCTCCTGCCCCGCGGGTCGACGCCCAAAGACCTCGCGTATGCCGTCCACTCCGACATCGGCGATGGGTACGTCCACGCGGTCAACGCGCGTTCGGGGCGGCGGATCGCCGATTCCTACGAACTGAAGGAAGGCGACGTGATCA
This sequence comes from Halobacteriales archaeon QH_8_64_26, assembly GCA_003021725.1. Classification (GTDB taxonomy): domain Archaea; phylum Halobacteriota; class Halobacteria; order Halobacteriales; family Halococcaceae; genus PXQR01. Next base: position 30,632 of record PXRA01000044.1, on the reverse strand, counting down.
AGATCGTCAGCACGGCGAAGTAACCGTCCGGTCACGATCGACCGTTCGTCGCGAGCGAAGGCCTCGTTATCGAGCGCGCCCGGCGAACCGGTCACTCGTGGTCAGCGTGGTCCTCGGGCCTGGGTTTGTCATGAGCGTTCGCGCCGTGTGATTCGAGGTCGCTCTCCGAGTCGAACTCTTCCCCACAGATCTCACAGACGAATCCGGTTCGTTCGGGCATGGAGTAGTCAAACACCGATAATCCTCTTAACTGACAGGCCTGCTCCTGCAAGCTACATCTGCCGGTCGTTCTCAGGAGGACCACCGGCTCGAACGATCGATGCTGCTGGGTCGGGCCGTCAGTGGACCTGCTGAGTGTGATCGTCTACGCTCTCGGGGTCCTCTAAGATCTCCCCACAGACCGCACACTCCCCGTGGGTGATCGCGACGTGCTGGCCGAGGCCGGCCGGGGTGTCGAAGTCGAGGTCACAGCTCTTGCACGCGAAATGTCTCGTCGTCGGCATACCGACGACTGCTCCCGTATGCCGTATAGTGCCTTTGCCTGCGTGTTCCGGGTAGACCTATAGAACCGATCGAAAGAGTCCCTATGGTCCCCCGGAAGGGAGCTAGCGAACCGGATCGGACCGACGATCGGCCGGGCGGAGCGAGGGCATCGCGGAGTCGGTCGGTCACTCGAAGGGGCGATACCACACCGCAACGACGAGTACCGCGAGGAAAACGTAGGACCCTCGGATCAACAACATCGTCGCGAGTTCCGACTCCGCATGCCGGGCGATAAGAGCAACCGAAGCGAAGGCAAGCACCGCGAAGACCGCACTCGGCGGGAAGATCGATAGCGCGGCGAAGGCAAGCACCACGAGCAACCCGCCGGCCATCAGCCCGTAGGCGGTGAGGCGCGCTCGATCCCGACCGAGCGCCACGGCCACGGTTCGTTTCGCGATCGAGCGGTCGTACTCGTAGTCCTTCGCGTCGTCGATGACCTTGATGCCCGACAGCAAGAGGAGAAATACCGCCGCAAAGGCAAGGGCCACGAGCGAGAGCCCGCCAGCCTGAACGTAGTACCCCCCGAGCAGCGAGACGGCGATCCCGAGTGGATAGCCGGTCGTCGCGCTCACGGGGTTCGTATCGAGCTGGGGGGCGTGGAAGTAGGCGATCAGCCAGGTCGGGAGGGTAAGCAATGCTGCCCCGATCCCGGACAACCACCAGAGCCCGCCCAGACAAAGGAAAAACAGCGCCGAGGAGAGCCCGAGAGCGAGCCGACAGCCCGCGGCGGTGATCGGGTAATCGTCGTCCTCACCCCGGAGATGGAAGTCGACGTAGCCGTCCTTGAGGTGGGCGGTATAGAGCGCAAAGAAGATCGCGACGGTGTGAAGTACGCCTACCACCGGAGCGAACTCGCGGGTTAGCACCGCACCGAAGGCAGACGCAGCGAGCGGCGGCAGCATGAAGACTGGATGAACCTGTGAGGCGAGGGCTTCGAACACCGCCCTCGCCCCCGACCCGTGGCGCGCGACCTCCATGGGGAGGGATACACCCCCCAACGCATAAACAGCACGACAGCCCGGCTGCCGGCCACCACCGACTATCCTCGACGCCGGCTGTCCGGCCGACCGATAACGTGACCTCGACGGACTCGAACCCGGGACCGGAGTCCGGACTACGCGCGGATCACTCGCTGTATCACCATCGACGCGGCGCGGCCGATTGCCGAACCGACCGATTACGTGCCGGCCACTCTACCGCGGGTTCGGAACGCCTATTGATCGAAGCGTGGTATCAACGCGCATGACAACGACTCAAGACGGAACGACCGAACCCTGGACCCACGGCGAGACCGTTGCGAACGGCATACGCTTGCACTACGTCGAGGCCGGCGACCCCGACGACCCCCTCGTACTCCTCCTGCATGGTTTCCCGGAGTTCTGGTACGCCTGGCGTCACCAACTGCCCGCCCTGGCCGAGGCGGGCTATCACGTCGTCGCGCCCGACCTCCGGGGGTACAACGCCTCCGAGAAACCGCCGGGCGTCGAGGCCTACCGACTCACCCGTCTCGTCGGCGACGTCGTAGAACTGATCGAGGCGTTCGGTGCCGAGAGAGCGGGTTCCGAAGCAGACGGCGAGGTGACCCTCCCGCTTCTGGTCGGTCACGACTGGGGCGGGGCGATCGCCTGGGAAGTCGCGATCCGCCATCCCGAGCGGATCGGGAAGCTCGCGATCCTGAACGCGCCCCATCCCGAACGGTTCCAACGCGAACTCGGCTCGCGCTCCCAACTCCGGAAGTCCTGGTATATGTTCTTCTTCCAGCTTCCTGGCGCGCCGGAGAAAGCGATCCGAGCGGGCGACTACCGGGTGCTCGATCGCTTGCTTCGCGAGGACCCGGTCGGCCCCGACACGTTCGATAGCGTCGATATCGAGCGCTACAAGGACGCTCTCTCGAAACCCGGCGCGCTCACCGCCGCGATCAACTACTATCGGGCGCTCGCCCGCGAGAACCCGATCGGGACGCTGCGGCGCGCGCTCGCCGGGAGGACCGGCCGTCCGCCGGCCTACCGTCGTGTGCAGGTGCCGACGCTACTGATCTGGGGCGAACAGGACGCCGCGCTTTCGGTCTCGCTCACCGAAGGACTCGACGAATGGGTCGAAGATCTGAGAGTCGAACACCTCCCTGAAGCGAGCCATTGGGTGCAAGCCGACGCGCCGGAAACGGTCAACGACCTGCTCGGCGAGTTCCTCGCCGAAGAGTAAGCCCATCCGACGGGTCGTCACTGACCGAACGCTGTCGTGCCTGGAATACTGAGCGACCTCGCTGAGTCCGCCGGCATCGGGATAGAGTCAGGGGTAACTGTATGTGGTTGCGAAACTACTTACCTATCCGTGATTTCAGTTACGTACGATGGGTCGCTCGCGTCGCTCCCTGCTTCGCGTGGCCGGCGGCACGATCGCGTCCGGCGCTGTCGGAACGTTTCTGTACGGCCAATCGGAACGCGCCAAACCGACCGAGAGCGAGGTCGACGCGCTCGTCGCGGGGAGCCTGCTTCGGGTCGCGCGGGCAACGCCGGGAGCGGCGATCGAGGCACATGGAAGCGCCGCGGTCCGACGACTGGTCCTCAACGACCTCCGGCGTCCCGACGCCGTTGCGCTCGCGGACCCACGCCTCTTCGAGGGGTTCGCCGAGCGCGCGACGCTCTTTGCGACCAACGCCTTGGTACTCGCCTACAACCGCGATTCGGCCCATTCCGGGGCGATCGAACGGGACTGGAAGCGCGCGATCGAATCGGACGGAATCGCAATCGGCCGGACGGACCCGGAGCTCGATCCACTGGGCTATCGAACCGTCATGGGGCTGCGGTTGGCCGAACGAGCCTACGGCATCGACGTTCGGGCAGTCCTCGAAAAACCCCAGATCCTTCCCGAAACGGACCTGTTGAGCGTGCTCGACGGCGGTGGGCTCGACGCGGCCTTTGCCTACCGAAGCATGGCCGTCGAACGAGGTCTCGCCTACCGACCCTTGCCGGCGCGGATCGACTTCTCCGATCCGGCACGCGCCGAGGAGTACGCGAGCGTCGCCTACGACCTAGGGGAACGATCGATCGCTGGCGCGCCAATCCGATATGGGGTAGCGGCGACCACCGAGGACGGACGGGCGTGGGCCGATCGTCTCGTCGCCTCCGGAAGGGCCTTGCGGGAGTCCGGCTTTACCGTTCCTCGCGAGTACCCGGCTCGGGACGCGAGCCTCGACGCTGATCGATAACCGTGGATCCAACGAGCAGGAACTCGAAACGGCGACTCAGGGATCCGAGCTACCGGATCGCTTCGGTCGCGTTGGCCATGATATCGAGGGCCTCTTCCAGCTCCGCCTCGCCGGTCGCATAGGAGAGCCGGGCGTGGCCGGCCCCGCGCTCCCCGAAGGCTTCGCCAGGAACGACGATCACGCCCCGGTCGATGACTGCCTCGACCCACCCCTCCGGGACCCGGGGCATAACGTAGAAGGCTCCTTGAGGTGTGGGCACGTCCAGTCCCATCCCCTCCAAACCATCGAGAACGAGATCGCGGCGTCCCTCGAAGGACGCGACCATCTCGCCGATGATTCCCTGTGAACCCGATAGGGCAGCTTCGGCGGCGTACTGGGCGGGCGCGGACGCACAGGCCTGGGCGTACTGATGGACCCGTAACATGCGCTCGATCCGGCGCTCGCTTCCGGCGACCCAGCCCAGCCGCCAGCCGGTCATCGAGTAGCTCTTCGAGCAGGCGTTGACGATCACGACGTTGTCGCTATCGGCGAAGGCCATCGGCGAGCGGTGCTCGCCCTCGAAGACGATGTGTTCGTAGACCTCATCGGAGAGACAGAGCACGTCGTGTTCGTCGGCGATCCGGGCGAACTCGCGCATGTCCGCGGGCGATTGCACGGCACCGGTAGGATTGGCCGGCGAACAGACCACGAACGCGGCGGTATCCTCGGTGATCGCTCGCTCGACGTCCTCGGGGGCCATCGTGAGGTCCTCGCGTAGCTCCACCGGTACCGGTTCCCCCCCGGCGAGGTGGGTCAGTGCCGCGTAGGAGACGAACCCCGGGTCGGGTACCAGAACTTCCTGCCCGCCGTCGACGTGGGCCTCGATGGCGATGTGGAGGGCTTCCGAGCCGCCCGAGGTAGCGATGCAGTTCTCGGGACCGATATCCAGGTCGTTGTCCCGGGCGTGTTTCTCGCTGATCGCTTCCCGGAGTTCGAGGAGGCCCTTGTTGGTGGTGTAGCCATCTACCTTCCCGGCCTCGATCGCCTCGATGGCGGCCTGGCGGGCGTGATCGGGCGTCGGGAAGTCCGGCTGGCCGAGCCCGAGGTTGATCGCTCCCTCGCCGGCGGCCTCGAAGACCTCGCGGATGCCGCTGATCGATACCTGCTCGACCCGCTCGGAGAAGTCGGTCATGAACGCACTCCCGGACGGACCGGTCATAATCCTTCAGGTCCGCCATCGGGGTAGCACCGCCGAGTGAATCCGAGTGTCCCGGACGGTTCGGAACGGGTCGAAGCGATTGGACCTCTGCGACCGAGATGCCAGCAATCACATCCGGGAATAGCGACGAGATTCGAACCGGTATATCCACGTTGTATCGTCTGAGACGCGGTATTTCTCGGTATAAGAGTGGAAGGCGACGAACCGGGCCACGGAAACCCCCTCCGGGGAGTTCACGCCCTTACTTGAGGGCGCTCGATAGGGGGTGATGGAAGCACTAACGACGACGAATCGGTTCTTTCGATCGCAGCAGCGGACGCGAGCGACGACGGTGGGACGCTGATGGCGGCCGACGAGGCGACGATCGATCCCGGACGGTTCGTCGAGAACCTACTGGAGTTCAGGTATCGGGAGGTAACGATGGTGATCGCGACCGGCGCGGTCGTCGCCGGGTCGATCGCACTGTTCCCCGGTATGAACGATCTGACTAGAGGTATCCAATCGAACGTCGGTCCCAGTGCGATCGCGCTGTTGGTACTGGTCGCGATCGCCGCCGGCGCGGTCAAGGGCATGATCGGCTTCGGATACGCGCTCATCACGACGCCGATCTTCGCAACGGTGATCGACCCTGCGCTCGCGGTCGTGATTCTCGCGATCCCACCCTGGATGATCAACCTCTTCCAGCTCGCCGAGACGAACACCGGGCTCGAATACGTCCGCCGGGAGTGGGCACTGATCGGGCTCGCGATCGTCGGTGCCCTCGCGGGGGTCTTCCTGTTCGCCGCCTTCAGCACCGGCCCGGCGATTCCTTTCCTGATCGGGCTGATGATCCTTGGATACGTCCTCTTTCAGGTCACACAGAACTTCGTGACGATCGAGGGGGCTCACCACCCGGTCGCGCTCGGGACCGTGGGCTTGCTTGAGGGTGTGCTCCTTTCGGTTGCGAACCTCGGCCCGCTCCTCCCGGCATATCTCCATACCTTCGAGCGCGACACCGACCGGTACGTCGGCGGCCTCGGGGTGGTGCTCGGGGCGATCTTCACCGCGAAGATCCTCGGGCTGGCGGTCTTCGGCGTGATCGGTAGCTACCAGATCTGGCTCGGCTCGGTTATCGCCGTCGTCACCATCGTCGGCATGCTGCTCGGGTCCTATCTCCGGCGTTTGGAGATCAACGAGCGGCGGTTCAACTGGGCGGTGAACGCGCTGCTGTTCGTGATCTCGCTCAACATCCTCCGGAACACGATACCGGTGCTCTTCCTTTGAGGGCCTCGCGGTCCCGCTCCCGTCGTCCCGAGATCGCTTCGGGATTGAACTACGCATAGCCTTCCTCGGATTGGAGACGAGCCATCCCGCCGACCCCCGAGGGCACGATCTCGACTTCATCGAGCAAACCTATCCCGTCGGTGTCGCCACTTCTCGAGGTGTTCCAACAGGCTTCGAGCGCCAGCCCTCGGCGGCGAGCGCCTCGATTCCATTGCGCTGTAGGGTATCTTTTCCTAAGAGGCCGATCCCGCCGCCGACGACGAACGCGATGGCTTCGTGCGTAAGGGTCTCGTCGGCCAATAGACCCCGGACGTTGCCGACGACCGCTTCGTGTAGTGCTGGGTCGGTCTTCGAGAGGGAGACGACCGTCTTCGTTGACCGCGGCTACGCACTAACGATCCGATGGGTTTGTGATTCCCGAATCGGGGATGCTCGGTTCCGTACAGCCGCCAACCAACAGACGATTGGGCGGTCAGTTTCGCTCGTCGTTTCCGTTCCGTTCTCGTAGCGCCCCTTCGAGGGAGTCGAGATGGCCCTCGATCGTCCAGAGCGCCGCATCCGGGTCCATATAGCCCTCCTCGTACTCCTCGTAGACGCTTCTCGTGTCCCGGAGAAACGCCTCGACCGCTTCGTCCAACTCGGGGTTCTCGCC
>PXRA01000044.1:1375-23597 GCA_003021725.1 Halobacteriales archaeon QH_8_64_26 | reverse complement strand
GGGTAGGACGAACCCGAACCACGCGAGCCCTTCTCCGCCCCGTGGGCGCTCGCTGCGGTCGTTCCAGGTATTGAGCCCGAGATGGTGGTGGTACTCCCCTGTAGCGAGAAAGGCTGCCCGGTCGCCATAGCGTGCCTGCACGCCGAGTCCGAGGCCTTTAATGTAAAATTTCTCCGTTCGATCGAGATCGGTCGCTTCGAGGTGGACGTGGCCGATCGTGGCCTCGGCGGGCGCGCGAGCATCGGCAAGCCCGAGGCCCTCGTCGGGGAGATCAGTTTCGTCTCCGTTCGTCCGCTCCTCTTCAGCGGTGGACGCGATCGCCGATAGCTCGTCGAGATCGAGCGGGAGCGTATCGATGTCGATCCGGCCGTCGTCGGTTCGGGGCCACTCCTTTCGGGGCGATCACGATAGAGTTCGACGCCGTTGCCGGCCCCCCGTGAGTTCGTACTCGGAGGCTTCGATCCGTGCCAAGCACTCGGCGAGCGCGGCCCGGTCGGGATAGCGAACGGCGACCTGAAAGAGCCCCGCTTCCTTGGGGGTGCGCTCGGAGGCGTCGGGTGCCTCCCCGAGTTCGAGCAGCGCCGTCCGCCCGGCACCGAGGCGGCCTGGTTGCCCTCGCGGCTTCCATCGAGGCCGACGACCTCCCGGTAGAAGGGGACGACCCGAGCGAGCGAGTTCACTCGCAGCGCGACCCGACCGGGGTGTGCCTCGGAGGGGAGCGCGAACGACGAATCCGTACCCATAGTTCGCGTCCCCCGGCGAGGCTAAATGCGTGTCCCTGGCATACGTGTCGTGGTCGGCCCCCGGAGTGCCGAGTCGTCGATCGGCTGCTGCTTGCTTCTAGCGACGTCCGCTACCGCTCAGGACGTCCCACTGTCGCCGAGGCGCGTCTGGGTCGAGCGCCCGATCAGTTCCGCGAAGTCGACTCCCCGTCCGACGGCCGTCTCGCGTTTCACCCGGTAGTTGCCCCCATCGGTCACATAGAGGTCCGCGGGATGGAAGAAGTACCACGGCTCGCGATCGAACCGGACGCCGATGCGGGGTTTCGCGCCGAAGTTCCGCGCGAAGTAGACGAGTGCTTCGACTTCTTCCCCCATGAGATAGATCGGGTTACCCGAACTCGACTTGGCCTCGATCGCGTAGAACAACGGCTCGCTGTCGGTGTCGCTCTCGGCTCCCTGCTCGCCGGAGCGAGACGACCGATCGGCGCGGCCCGCTAGTATGTCCGGGAGTTCGCGGTCGGTCGCGCTGCCGCTGGCGGGCGCGCGCATGACTGCGAAGCCGGCTTCGTCCAACTCGTTCACCAACTCCCGCTCGCGTCGGTCACCCTTCGGGTTACCGGGCATGGGCTCTCACCCGGACGGTCCTCGACATGCGACGTACTCTCTCCCTGCGGCACTTAAACGGGCGGAGAGCGCGGTGAACGTGATCGCCTCGAAGCTAGGGGAGGTAAGGCGACCGAACGATCGGCGATTAGGTGCCGTGATCCCAGGACTCGAGGTACTCGGTTTGTACATCCGAGAGCGCATCGATCTCGATGCCCTCGGTGGCCAGTTTGATCTCCGCGACTTCTCGATCGAGCCGGTCGGGCACGTCGTGAACGCCCGCGTCGTACTTCCCGCTTTCAAGCAGCTCGCGGACACAGACCGCCTGGATCGCGAAGGACTGGTCCATCACCTCCGCGGGATGGCCGAGCGAGAGCGGTCCCGCGAGGTTCACCAGCCGACCCGAAGCGAGCACGTTCAGCCGGGGGCCATCGGGGAGTTCGTACTCCTGTACGCCCGGTCTGACCTCTCGTGAACCCACTGCGAGTTCCGCGAGTCCATCCAGGTCGATCTCGACGTCGAAGTGTCCGGCGTTCGCGAGCAACGCGCCGTCTTTCATGTCCCCGAAGTGCTCGGCGGTGATCACGTCCCGGTTGCCGGTCGTGGTGACGAAGACGTCCCCGCGGGTGGCGGCTTCGGCCATCGGGAGTACGTCATACCCCTCCATGTAGGCTTCGAGCGCGCGGCGGGGATCGATCTCCGTGAGGACGACGTGAGCGTTCTGGCCGGCGGCCTTCTTTGCGACGCCCCGACCGACGTCGCCGTAGCCCGAGACGACGACCGTCTTCCCGGCGAAGGAGAGATTGGTAGCCATCGCGATGTTCGCGAGCGCCGATTCCCCGGTGCCATGGACGTTGTCGAACAACCGCTTCATCGGCGTGTCATTGACAGCGAACATCGGGTACTGTAGTGCTCCATCGTCGGCCATTGCGCGCAGTCGGGTGACGCCAGTCGTCGTCTCCTCACAGCCGCCGACGATCGAATCGAGGAGGTCGGGGTATTCCTCGTGGATCCGGAAGACCAGATCGCCGCCGTCGTCGACAGTAAGAGAGGGGTCGTGGTCGATCACGGTGTCGATCGCCGCGTAGTAGGTGTCGTCGTCGACCCCGTGCCGGGCGTAGGAAGCGATCCGGTCCTGCGAATCGAGTGCGGCGCTCACGTCGTCGTGGGTCGAAAGCGGGTTACAGCCGGTGATCGCGACCGCCGCGCCCGCCTCGGCGAGGGTTTCGGCGAGCACGGCGGTTTTAGCCTCGACGTGCATGGCCATACCGACCCGCTGGCCGGAGAAGTCGAGGTCGTCCCGTAACACCGCGAGGATCGGCATGTGCTCGCGCGCCCACTCGATTTTCTTTCGCCCACGCTCGCGGGCCTCGGCAGGATCGTCGAGCCGCTCGGTAATCGTCGCCGTCATAGCCGATATAAGTGCATCACGGTCTAAACGCTGGCGAAGCCGGGCCAGCGCTCGATCGCCTGTCAGCCAGACGGGAGCACCGATCAAACGTCGGGACAGGCGTACGTTGAAGCCCCAGCCGCCGGAACGCCATCCATGAGCGACCCACCGGTGCCGGAGGTCGGCGACACCCACACTCACAAACGGATGTTCACGACCGGTGACGTCAGGCGTTTCGGGGAGATCTCGGGCGACCAGCAGCCGATCCACACCGACCCCGACGAGGACGGGCAGTTGGTCGTCCAAGGACTACTGACGGCGACGATCCCGACGAAGATCGGCGGCGATCTGGAATACCTCGCCCGGGAGATGGACCTCGAGTTCCGCCGCCCGGTGTATACCGGCGAGACGATCACCTGTACCTGGGAGACTCAATCGGTAATCGAGCGCGAGGACCGCTTCGAGGCCAGCAGCACGGCCGTCCTCGAAAACGAAGCGGGTGAGGTAGTGTTGACCGGACGGTTCGAGGGGCTCGTTTGGAAGTGAGAACCACAGTCGGCGACGCCGTGTCCGGATCGACTTATCCCGACCCCGGTCCCGACACTGATATCGACTGGGAGAGCGAACGCGCTTTACACGGTCGAGGGGCTCCGATCCCGGTAGAACCCGGCACATGACTTACTCCCCTTCGGATTCGAGAAAAGCGTGCGACGAACGCGCGCGCTCACGGAGATCATCGCCGCCGTGCTCGGGCTGCTCTTACAGGTGTCGGTCTTGAAATGGGCGCGGACGAACTAGCCAGCGTCTCGGTGTTTGGACTCGCTGCGGGCGCGTTGTACCGGGGTGTTCACCCCCGGATACGCGACCGTGACCTGGGCGGAGTCGAAACGAGTCCGTATCGTCGTTTCCTGTTCGGCGTCTGTTCGTACCGGCTAAAGAAACGGGCACTCCTATGGACGATGGCGTTCCGGAGCAGTTTCAGTGTCGGTGAAACCATCGGGGCGATCGGCTATCGGTGCTGGTACGATCTCCTCCGTCCGCTTCCTGGAGCCGATAGCTGACCGTTCGCTCACGGCGATCGACGGTCAGGGGAACGTGATCGATCACTCGCTTTCCGCGCGCTCGGCGAGCCGCGTCGCTCGTTGCTTGGCTTCGGCGCGTATCGCGTCCTCGTCGAGAATCGTCAGCTCGCGATCGCGCATAAGCACCTGCCCATCACAGATCGTGTGCCGGACATCGGAGCCCCGAGCGGCGTAGACGAGGTGGCTCACCGGATCGTGGACCGGCGTGAGATGCGGTGCGGAGAAGTCAACGATCGCGAGGTCGGCGTTGCGTCCGGGTTCGATCGATCCGGAATCGAGTCCCAGCAACTCGGCACCGTTCCGGGTCGCCATCTCTACGACCGCCGGCGCTGCGACCGCGCTCGCATCGTCGGCGGCGAGCTTGCCGAGCATCGCGGCGTCGCGCAACTCGTCGAATAAGTCCAGATCGTTATTTGAAGCCGCGCCGTCGGTTCCTACTCCGACCGTGACGCCGGCGTCGAGCAGGTCCTGAATCGGAGCCATCCCGCTGGCGAGTTTCATGTTCGAGGCCGGGCAGTGAACCACCCCCGTATCACGCTCGGCCAGAAGTGAGATCTCCCGTTCGTCGAGGTGGATGCCGTGAGCGAGGAAATTACGGTCGCCGAGCAACCCTCGCTCGTCGGCGTATTCGAGCGGCCTGACCCCACGTTCTTCGACGATCGGTTCGACTTCCCTTTCCGTCTCGTTCGCGTGGTAGTGCAGCGACACGCCGAGGTCCTCGGCGGCCGCGACACACTCCTCGATGGCGTCGTCGGCGACGGTCGTGAGGCTGTGGGGCATACAGGCGGTCCGAACCCGACTCTCACCTCTCACTCTCCCCTCGGAACTCGCATCACGGTACTCGCGGGCGAAGCTCAGGCCTTCCTCGACCTCCGCGGTGATCGCTTCCTCGTTCTTTCGGACGGTGACGATGCCGTGTCCCAGCAGGGCTCGGAGCCCCGCCTCCTCGACCGCCGCGGCAACCGTCGGTTCCTCGAAGTACATATCACAGAAGGCGGTCGTTCCCGACCTGATCATCTCACAGCACGCGAGGTCCGTACCGGCCCTGATGTCTTCGGCGGTGAGTTGGGCCTCGGCGGGCCAGACGTGCTCGCGTAGCCAGCTCTCTAGGGGCTCGTCGTCGGCATATCCTCGAAGCAGCGTCATCGCCGCGTGGGTGTGGGCGTTCACGAGTCCCGGGATCACCACACAGCCGGCGGCATCGATCGTCTCCTCGCCCTCTTCGACCTCGCCGACCGACAGGATCTCGCCCGTATCTCGATCGACCAGCACGTCGCCCCTCTCGACGGTCGTCTCGGGAGTGAGATACCGCCCGTCGGCGATTCGAAGCGTCGTCATACCCCGACCTCTCTTCGAGTCGGTGTCAATGTGGCGTTCGATGCGTGCACAAAAAGAGCACTACTGGCGTGCTCATCGAGTCCGATAGCTCCTCGTGATGAGCGTCGATACCCCGAGCGAGCCGAAGAGCGACGATCGCTGAACCGCTCGTCAGAGGGTTTATTGGGTCCCCAACCGCTAGTTCGAGTACCTATGATCGAGCAGCTCAAACGCGTCGATCGCCAGACCCGTGTCCAATACGGGCTGATGGTAATCTTCGGCGGGCTATGTCTCCTCGCCGCCCTTGCTCCACTCGGCGATCCCACCCGCATCGCAGTCGTCGGCACGACCTTCGGGTTTACCGCCGGGCTCTGGGTTTCCCATCTCATCGGGGTGCTCCAGCGTGCCGCCGAAGAGAACCTCGACACCCCCGCAGCCGCCGACTGATGGCGGGTGAGGATTCGACGTCCGAGGGACGGTCTTCGGACAACCCCTTCGAGATCATCGCCCCGCTCACCGGCGAGGACCCGAACCTGGGTTCGTTTTTCCTTGTTGTCGGGGCCGTCACCTGTGTGTTTATCGCCGTTTTTCAGTTCACGCTTCCGGAAGACATCGCCTTCCTACTCACCGCAGGAGTACTCCTCGTTACCATTCTGAGCGCTATCGTCGCTTCGCTGCTCGAAACGCTGGGCTTTTTCGACCAGGACTCGGGGACCGAGGGAAGCACGGCCACAACCGATGGGACGACCACTACGGGCGAGAAAGCGGCGAAACCGTGGACGCCGACCTCGGGTACCAGGTACCCGCTCCCGCCGATACTCGACTTCGACGAGGAGCTACGGACGTACTACGAGATGTTCGACGGGGACCTCCCTGGGGAGTTCGACGAGTTCCTGAGCGAGTACAAGCGGCTGAAGACGACGAAGGACAACCGCGTCAACGTTGCCAGCGACCTCCGGGCCGATCTGAACCCTATTGCCGTGCTGTTCGAGGACGGGTCGCGCGGCGCGGAGATACACGACGACATCGGCGAGCGGCTGCTGCGGTACATCGATAACGACGCCGCCGATCACCTCTCGTTAGCGGACGTGACCTTCTACGACGAAGCGGGCAACGCGGTCGGTGTGAGGTCGGTAGACGACGCGCTTGTGGACATGCGGGCGAACATCGAGAACGCGGGCGAGGCGATGAAAGTCGAAGTCGTCGTCGAGTTCGTCGATAGCGACGGTGCCGGTCTCAGGCGCGATACATCTCCGATCGGGGAGATCGCTCCGGGCGCGACCGAGACCTTCGACGCCAGGGTCTACGTTCCCGCGGCCGCCGAACGTGCGGTTACCTCCCTTCGCGTCGCGGACACCGGAGTTCGCGTCGCGGACGTATAAGCGCTCCCGCGAGGCCGCCTTCGATTCCCGGCCTCGAATCCGACCCTCGAAGTACTCCGCGCTCCCACGGGTCCCAGCCGGACACACAGCGGTCGATGGAAAGGCAATTGCCCCTCGATGGCGAATCCGGGCTACGAATGCGTATCGCGGTTCCGAATAAAGGCCGGCTCCACGACCCGACGATCGATCTCTTGGAACGAGCAGGCTTGCACGTCGCGAACGGTACCGACCGCCAGCTCTACGCCGAGACGGTCGATCCCGACGTCACACTGCTGTTCGTCCGGGCAGCGGACGTCCCGGCGTACGTTGCCGACGGCGCGGCCGACATGGGCATCACCGGCTTCGACCAGGTCCAGGAGTCAGGCGTCGAACTCCACGATCTGCTCGATCTCGGCTTCGGTCGCTGTCGACTAGTACTCGCCGCGCCGGAGACGAACTCCCTTAGTTCGGTCGCGGACTTAGAGGGTGGGACCGTTGCCACCGAGTTCCCCGGGGTTGCGGAGGGTTTCTTCGCCGATCGAGAGATCGATCCGGAGATCGTCGAGGTCTCGGGCGCGACCGAACTCACACCCCTCGTCGATATCGCCGACGCGATAATCGACATCACGTCGACCGGCACCACGCTCCGGGTCAACGGACTAGAGGTTCTCGAGGAGGTCCTCGAGAGTTCAGTCAAACTGGTCGCCCGACCCGACGTTGCGGAGGAACCGAAAGTCGAGCAGATCCGCACGGCCCTGCAATCGGTACTCTCGGCGGAGGGCAGGCGCTATCTGATGATGAACGTGCCCGAGGGCTCGCTCGCGGAGGTCAGGGAGGTGATTCCCGGACTCGGCGGGCCGACAGTGATGGACATCGCGGGCACCGATGCGGTCGCCGTGCATGCCGTGGTCGATCAACGGGACGTCTTCGAAGCGATCAACGACGTGAAAGCGGAGGGCGCGAGTGATATCTTAGTGACCGAAATCGAGCGTCTGGTCGAGTAGGTCGGTCGGTTCGAGGAAACCGAGGGACCGAACGAAACCGGAGAAAGCCTGCTGGTGCCGGACGGCCGGTTATACGCCGTGGGACACAGGAGTCGGTATGTCATCCGGCAAGTGGAGCGGCGAGGACGAGATCGAGTGTGCGATCTGTGGGGAACTCCTCGAGAGCGAGGACGCCCTCCAGGAACACAGCCGGGAGGAACACCCCGATCGGAACGCTCACTAAGCGGTCCCATCGGCCGTGTTCGTCGCTCGAAGCACGAAGGAGGATTGGGGTCGAGCTATCCCGGAGCCGTGCCGAGTAGCGAAACGAGGTTGAATATCGTGATGCCGAGCAGCGCGCTCACCGTGTAGTGAGCCACGGCGACGAGCGTCGTCGTTCTGTATTTGAGTCGGTAGACGACCCGGATCGCGAGGAAGTCCGCGGCGAGCGAGACGGCGATCACGATCGCGGGGCCGTACTGCTGGAGCAACAGGGCGATCGCGGCGGGCACCAGGCCGACGATCGCCGCGCGCTTGAGCGGCACAGTCCCCAACACGTAGCGCGCGGCGATGTGGGCCGTCAACGTGTAAAAAAGGGCCGCCAGCAGAAAGGTGCCCAGATACGCGAGCACCCCTCCTGCCGCCGGGTTCAACTGCGCGAGGACGGTCATACTGGAACCTCTGTCCCCGGCGGTTTGTGTCCACTGACTTCGCTCCGAGCAGTTCAGTCGATGCCATCGGCGGTACCGGCACTAGTAGCGCCACCTCCATCGGCACCGTCACCAGCTCCGGCGCGATAGGTCGGCTCACCTCGATCGTCGTCGTCGCCGGCCCCCATCAAAAGCCTCGGCGTGGACGTTCGCGATCGCTCTCGCGGTCCGTTCGTAGGCGTCCCCCGCGACGACCTCGCCCTCGGCGTCGGTCGCAGTGGTCCCTGATATCGAAACGCGCGGATCGACACGCACCGCACGCGAGTAGCCGATGACTGACTCCCGTTTCGTCCCCCCGATCGTTCGGCGCTTCATACCGAACGAAGGCCGATACCGATCGAAAACGTAGCGGGAGGACGACTATATGGTTCGTCTCGATCGATGGGCGGACAAGCAGCGGAGACGAACGGCCTATTCGAGCAAACCGAGTTCTTCGAGACGGGAGACGATCTTATCGACCGCGTGTTCGGCGTCGACGGGTTCCTTTCCGCCGGTGATAACCAGTTTACCCGAACCGAACAGCAGCGCCACCACTTTCGGCTCGTCGAGACGATAGACCAGGCCGGGGAACTGCTCGGGTTCGTACTCGATATTTTCGAGTCCGAGACCGATGGCGATCGCGTTGAGATTGAGGTTGCGGCCCAGATCGGCGCTCGTCACGATGTTCTGGACGATGATCTCGGGGTTCTCCTCGACCCGAATCTCCAGATCGCGTAGCTTATCGAAGACGATGTTCAGACTCTCGTGGACGTCGGCGGTGCTTTTCGCGCCAGTACAGACGATCTTGCCCGACCTGAATATCAGGGCCGCGGACTTGGGGTCCTGGGTACGGTAGACGAGACCGGGAAACTGCTCGGGATCGTAGTCGGCCCCTTCCAAGTCCATCGCCACGCTCTGGAGATCGAGTTCCTGACCGATACCCGTCGAGGCCACCACGTTCTCGATGTTGATGGTCTCTTTGGGATCCGTGACCTCGGTTTCGCTCATGTTCGGTTTAAAAATCGCATTTAAGACTTATAAAGGTTGGTCCCTCTTTCTGATAGGTAACGGATGTGAACCGAACGGAAGACGATCGCCTCGGAGACCCCTCCTTGCATGAAGAAAGTCTATACATGCTCGAACTCGCCGGCGAGGACGACGCTTTCGCCGGGCGTGAGGCTACCGCGGTCGCGAGCGAGGTCACTCCTCTCGTCCCTGGCCTCGCGCTCGCCGGGGATATCAACAGCGCGGGCGTTCGCCGATTGGCCTACACCCGGCGGGCGAGTGCTCTCCTCGGACGGACCGACGCTACCGTCGGGAGCGCGCGCCATCTCGTAGCGTCGGCGTCGATCGACCGAGAGGGCACCGTCGCCGTACACGCCCGGGACGTCCGTGGACGGACGGGCGTCGATACCCAGCGAGCGGAGCGCGAACTCGGAGCCGTGCTGGTCGAGCGCGGCTTCGATATCGACCTCGACGCCCCCGATCACGAACTACGAGCGGTCTTCGCCGTGCCGGCCGATCCCTCGCTCGCCGAAGGGACGTCGTCGGCCGGCAGCGAAGCGGAGGGGAAGAGAGGCGGAGCTACCGACGCCGGCGGGGCGGTAGCCAGGGAAGGGGAGATCGGGATCTGTGCGCTCGGCTGGCTCGCCGCCGAGAGCGTGCGTGACTTCGGCGGGCGTGCCCCCACGAACAAGCCCTTCTTCCAGCCGGGATCGATGGATCCGCTGTTCGCCCGCGCTATAGCGAACATCGCCGGCGCGGGCAGTGGGAAGACGATCGTCGATCCGATGTGTGGCACCGGTGGGCTGCTCGTCGAGGGCGGGCTCGTCGGGTCGCGCGTCGTGGGGATCGACGCGCAAGCGAAGATGGCAGAAGGCGCACGGACGAACCTCGCTCACTACCTCGGCGGGAACGAACTCGCTGGGAGCGAACCCGACGAGGACGGAAACGAGAACCCGAGTAGGAACAACGGGGACAGCAGCGGTCGCGGAAACCGAACGGACGAGATCGGTAGGAGAAAGGGTGAGTTCGTCGTGCTTCAGGGCGACGCGACCCGCCTCCCGCTTCGCGAGGGCGTCGCCGATGGGGTCTGTTTCGACGTGCCCTACGGCCGTCAGTCGAAGATCGCCGGCGACCTCGACTCGCTCGTCACCGGCGCGCTCGTAGAGGCTCGCCGGCTCGCCCCCCGGACCGTGATCGTCGGTGATCGACCCTGGACCGAGGCGGCCCGGAAGGCCGACTGGGCCATCGAGAGTTCCTTCGAACGCCGGGTCCACCGCTCGCTGACGCGCCACGTCGCCGTGCTCGAACCGGCCGAGTCGGACTGACTGCTGTCGCCGGCCTCGCGAAGACCGCAATCCGCCGCCCGCTAGTCGCTTGACTCCTCGGGACGCCGCGAGCCCCAGACGACTTTTTCGGGGATCCTGACGTGCATGTCCTCCTCGACCGTGATCCGACAGGACAATCGCGGGAAGCCGAAGCGCGCCGCTAACTCGTCGTGCCAGTGGTCGGGGCGCGGGGCGTGTGAGTTCTCGTCCCCATCGCCTTCGTCCGCTTCGGCCGCAGCGCTCTCGGTCGACCGCCCGCTCACGAACCGAACGCCACAGGTCGCACACAACCCTCGACCGCCACAGTTGAACCGTTCGGTGATCGCGGTGTACGGTGAGACCCCGTTCGCGAGCAGGACGTCTCTCAGGGGAGCCCCGATCGGTGCGACGAGCAGCGATTCGTCCTCATGCCCCTCGTGTTCGACCCGCAGATAGGCGATGTCCTGGCTAGCGCCGCTCATACGAATGGCAGAGCGGGTACGGCCAAGGATCTGTGTGTCGAGGACGGCGAACCCGCTGCCCGGCTAGTCCGGCCTGCCGATCGGAGAACTCGACGAAAAGGGAGGAATCGGGAAACCGCGGCGCGTTTAGGCTGGAACGCCGAGATCCTGGGCTTCAAGCAGTTCCTGATACCGGTTGCGGATCGTAACCGTCGAGACGTCGGCCGCCGCGCTCACTGCGTCCTGGGTGATCCGCTGGTTCGTCAGCAGTGCCGCCGCATACAGCGCCGCTGCGGCCAGCCCAACTGGGCTCTTTCCACTATGGACGCCCTTCTCTGCTGCCGTCTGCAATAGTTCGCGGGCCCGGGTCTCGGTCTCGTTGCTCACGTCGAGATCCGAGGCGAAGCGCGGCAGGTACTCGTCGGGATTGGGCGGTGCGATCTCCAAGCCGAGTTCGCGGACGACGTAGCGGTAGGCCCGCTTGAATTCCATCTCCTCGACCCGGCTCACCGCGGCGACCTCGTCGACGCTCCGGGGCACGCCGGCTTGCCGTGCAGCGGCGTAGAGCGCGGCGGTCGCGATCCCCTCGATCGACCGGCCCGGCAGCATGTCCTCGGCGAGCGCCCGGCGGTAGATCACGCTCGCGGTCTCCTTGACGTCCTGGGAGAGGCCGAGGGCCGAGGACATCCGCTCGATCTCGCCCAAGGCCTGCTTGAGATTGCGCTCCTTCGAGTCCCGGGTTCTGAATCGTTCGTCCCAGGTCCGCAGTCGCTGCATCTGCTGGCGCTTGCGGGCACTCAAGGCGTTGCCGTAGGCGTCTCTGTTCTGCCAGCCGATCTGGCTGGAGAGGCCCTTGTCGTGCATCATCCGCGTGGTGGGCGCGCCGGTGCGTTTCTTCTCGTCGCGTTCGGCCGAATCGAACGCCCGCCACTCGGGGCCGTGATCGATCTCGCCTTCCTCGACGACCAGGCCACACTCCTGACAGACCGTCTCGCCGTGTGCGGCGTCCTCGGCGAGACGGCCGCCACATTCCGGGCAGAGGAGTTCCTCGGCGGCGCGTTCGCTCTCCTGCCCGCTCTCGCGTTCACGGCCGCGTTCGCGTTCGGTGCCAGCGCGGGCTTCGGGCTCGGTCTCGTTCGTTCGGGTCTGCGATGCGGTCGTGTAGGTGCGAATCGTTTGGGATTCCAATGTGGAAGGTGGTGAGCGTATGCTCGGGAGTTGATCGTGGTCAGCAGTGCGATGCGTTCCGTTCTACACCGATTAGTAGTTCCCCTTCCCGTTTATACCTTCTCTTGGCACATGCCAATCAGCGAAGCTCCCCCGGAGCTCCCATCATCGATCGGGAAGCGGCTCGTTCGTGGCTCTCGTTCGTCTCGAACGGCTCGGTTCGCTCGGTCCACCGGACGAATCGCCGCTCACACCGCGCCGACAGCCTATTTGGCACTGGGCGAATAAGAGGCGTATGCGCGAGTTCGCCTTCACCGTCGAGTACGACTCAGGGGCTGACCGACTCATGGACGTCTTTCTCGCCTACCCCGAACTCGCGGCGAAGACAGTGACCTGTTCGGTCACGGCCGACAGTATCTGGCGGGTCGATCGGCTCACCGGCCCAACCGACGCCATCGAGGCCGTCGAGAGTCCTTTCCTCGATCCCGACCATTGCAACGAGTGTTTACATGACGGCTTCTGTCAGGTAACTCAGGAGTACGAGGTGCTTTCGGGCGATTCGACGAAGCGGACGATCTACGCCTACCAGACCGACATCGAGGACTGTCACTCGATCCCCTATCTGACGGCCGAGCATCTCGGCGATGGCCTGCTCTACGAGGCACTGCGCCGCCGAGGCCGTCACGAGTGGCGAATCCTGATGCGCGAGGACAGCGCGGTCGGCGAGTTGTATGACGTGCTTCAGTCCAGTCTCCGGGAGGGACTTACCCTCTCGCTTCGGCACCTGGGCGAGCCGACCCACTGGTGTGACGAGGCGGTGACCGCCGCGGATCTCTCCTACGAGCAACGACGGGCGCTCGAAGCCGCGGTCGAATACGGCTACTACGAGACCCCCCGGTCGGTGAGCGCCGAGGAGCTCGCAGGGCTGTTGGAAATCCCGCGCTCGACGCTGCAGTACCGGCTCCGGCGCGCGGAGGCCTGGCTCGCGCAGGGCTTCGTCGACGAGCGTTTGTGAGGGACCGCTCGATCGATCGGCTGTGTCAACAGGGGTTTTAATCCCGGCGGCGCGTAGCGCTGCTATGACACGAACCGTCGTCGTCGCGGGCGTCGGCCCCGGTCTCGGGGCATCGCTGGTTCGAAAGTTCGCTGCCGAGGGCTGTTCGGTCGGCGCGTTCGCCCGCTCGGCCGAGTTCCTCGACGAACTGGAAGCCGATCTGCAGGACGAGGAGGGAGAGGTACTGGCCGTCCGGACCGATATCACCGATCCTGACGCGGTAAGCGAGGGTTTCGAGGCGGTACGGGAGACCTTCGGTCCCGTCGATACCCTGATCAATCACGCCAGCGGGGGTGCCTGGAGCGGGCTGAGGGACATCTCGCCCGAGGGGTTCGAGGACGCCTGGCGCGTCTCGGCGTACGGGGCCCTGTTGTGTTCACAGGAAGCGATCGAGGACATGCTCGCGGATGGAGCGGACGGGGGCGGGCCAGACGAGGCGAACGACGCGAGCGACGGCCGGGGAACGATCCTCTTTACCGGCGCGACCTCAGCGCTGCGGGGTCGGGAGGGAGCGCTCGGTTTCTCGGCCGCGAAGTTCGCGGTCCGGGGGATGGCTGAGTCAATGGCCCGGGAACTCGGCCCTCAGGGGATCCATGTCGCCCACGTCGTGATCGACGGCGGCATCCTGCCGCCGAACCGGAACGTCGAGAGTCCTGAGGAGTACCTCGATCCCGGTGCCATCGCCGAGTCCTATTGGCATCTCACCCAACAGGACCCCAGTACCTGGACGCTCGAACTCGACGTACGTCCACACGTCGAGGACTTCTAAGGCACACCTTTCCCGCGCACCTTTTTGCTGAGGTCCTCGCTCGCTCACTCCCTACGGTCGTTCGCTCGCTGTGGGCTCAGCAAAAATCTGCACCAAAAACGCTCGCTCGTGCCTAACGGCACTCGCTCGCGGGGGGACTCACTCGCTCGCCCGCTGGACCACACGCCGCGAGGCCAGTTGTCGTATCTATCCGCAGCATCGGAAAAGCAAGTGCGAGCGTCGTCCATCGGAACGACGGCCCACGTCAAGAGCGTCAGTCTCCATCCGGGTCGGGCGTGGCAGACTCGCTTCCGCCCTCTCCCTCGCTCTCGTCGTCGATGTCGCGCAACACGGCGACGAACCCGGCGTGCTCGCTCGTGACCTGCTCGCTCGCACGCATTCGTTCCTGAAGGTCCTCGAACCGATCAGTGAGTTGCTGGTACTCCTCGTTGGCTTCGAGTTCGGCGCTCGATTTCTCGGCTTCGAGCAGTGCCTTCTTCGAGGCGATGGCCGCGAAGTCCTGGAGATCGGTCGAATAGGAGGAGCGATCCAGAAGCCGATCGATCGTTCCCATTAGGTCCTCTTCGGTGACGGGTTTCGTGAGGTAGGCGTCGAAACCCATCTCGATCACGTCGAAATCCGGCTCGACGGCCGTGACCATCGCCACTCGACAGTCCGTGCCGCGCTCGCGGATGCGATCTAAGGCCTTATCGCCCGAAAGTCCGGGCATCATGCGATCGAGTAGTACGACATCGATGTCCGAATCGAGCTTCTCGAGGGCTTCCTCGCCGTCGTGTGCGACGTACGCGGTGTGTTCCCGGTCGATCCACCTCGCGTATAGATCGGCGAGATCCCGATCGTCCTCCGCGACGAGGACGCCTACTTCCTGATCGGCCGGCGAACTGACGCTCATTTCGTTTCCCTGTTCGTACTACGATTTAATAACTGTATTCATTGGTATGTCACGATTACCCAAGCACGGCATGTCTCCTCTCGCTCGTCGTTCCCTCCCGTCGAACCGGCGATTACGGTCCGCCTGAAGGTACCTGTAGGATGGCGACCGGCGCGATACCCATCGACGACGAACCAGTACCTCTGGCCGATACGATGGACGGGTCCCTCGGCGACCCCACGTATGCGCTCGATGGGGACGGTCGCTTCGAAGCCGTCAACGAGGCGCTCCTCGCTCTCACCGGGTACGCTCGCGAGGAACTGCTCGGCGAGCACGTATCGCTCCTTGTGCACGAGGCGATCGAGCACGGCGGCCCCGAGGCGGTGGAAGTCGGTCCGCTTCCCGACGCCGCCGGGTTCTACGTCGCCGACGACGGACTGGGCATCGCTCCGGCCAGACGTGAACGGGTGTTCGATCACGGCTATACGACGAGCGAGGAGGGGATCGGGCTCGGACTGATTATCGTCGAGACCGTTATTGACGCTCACGGGTGGGAACTCACGGTCACCGAAAGCGAGCGCGGCAGTGTGCGCTTCGAGATCCCAACCAGCTGATCGCCGTCGGCCGGTCGTCGCCGCCCGACCGATCGCTCGCCGGGTCGCTAGCCGGTATCGATTCCGGGGCACTCACTCCAGTCGCTCGGCCGCGTCCCGATCGACTAAGGGTTTCGCGTTCGCCGCCGGCAACTGCACGACGTCCTCGCTCGCGAGTTCGTAGACGCGCTCGTCGATGCCGACGATCTCACCGATGTCGCGCGTGATACGAACCGTCTGGCGGTCGGTCGTTTCGGTCCCTTCGCTCGGACCGTCCCGCGGGGGGGTTCGGTTCTCCCCGCCCGCGTCGCCGGTTCGATCCCCGTTCTCCGGCGGTGGATCTCCGTTCCCCTTCGCCTTCGCTCCGGCCGGGGGCTCGGACGCACCGGCTGGATCGGGTGAATCATCCCTAGTGCCCCTGGCCTCCTCCGATCGGCTGTCCACGGTCGACGTGCCTCCGGCGGTCTTTCGGTCGGGATCGGCGCTCGGTTCGCTTGCCGTTTCAGCGGGAGCGCCCATCGCGTCGGCGGCTCCCATCGGCTCCGCTTTCCCGTCCCCATCCCCGTGTCCGTTCCCGTTCCGGTCTCTCGTTTCCTCGGTCCGAACGTCGTCGGCTATCGCGTTCCTAACCCGATCGTCGGCCGGCTCCTCAGTGGGTGGTTCGGGGGCTTCGGGCGCGCGGTCGGGGTCTGCTCGTGGCGCTTCGCCTGATCGGACGCGGCCGTCGGTTCGCCCTCGATCGCTTCGGCCGTCGCGCTCGTCCCGGTGTCGGCCTCGCTCGTCGCGATCCCCTCGATCACCTGCCGGCGATTACGCTCGATCGCGTCGGTGAGCGTCCCGAAGAGGTCCCGTTCCTCGGGGGTGAGCCCGTCGTCGTCGGTGCTCATCCCGGCGGCGTCGAGGCTCGCGAGCTTCAGCACCTTGCCGACGCGGCGCTCGTAGATCGCCTCGACGGTGTTTTCAGCGGTCTCGATGCTATTGGTGAGGCGACGAACCTCCGAGGAATCGAAGGGATCGTCGGCCTCGGCGGCGATCTCCGTGCGCTTCGCGCGCAACTCCGTGATGAACTCGCCGGCCTCGGTGTAGAACGAATCGGCCAGAGGCTGGAGGCTATCGGTCCGGCGTTCGCGGCTCCGAGCGGACTGAATCTCTTCCA
Organism: Halobacteriales archaeon QH_8_64_26; assembly: GCA_003021725.1. Lineage (GTDB taxonomy): Archaea > Halobacteriota > Halobacteria > Halobacteriales > Halococcaceae > PXQR01. The sequence continues at coordinate 7,070 of PXRA01000044.1, read as the reverse complement.
GCTCCATTATTCACGTTCCTTCTCGGCACGCCCTCGGGCCATGAGGAACACGCCGAGGTACTCTAGGACACGTTGGTTTCCCTCATCGACCCTAAAACTATTGCCACCGAGGTCCACGGGTCCCGAATCGGTGACGTCGATCGCTATTCTCTGCCCGCGGAAGGTCTCGGGGACCGCCTCGACCAGCGGGTCGAACTCCCCCAGGTCCTCGCGGGCGACCCGCCGGACGGCGAGCCCGCTGCCGCCATGCAAACTGCCAGGCAGGCGGATCAGTCGATTGGTGTCGGTCGTCACCGGTTCGTCGATCGGCGCGTTGTCGTGCTCGACTACCTCGCCGGCGAGCTGCCGGGCGAGCCCGAACACTGCGGGGTGGACGTCTACGTTCCCGGCTTCGAGCTGGCCGTAGTTCTCGCGAGCGGTTTGGAGGATCGCTCTCGATTTCCCCTCGCCGATCCCCTCGAAGGACCGGAGCCGTTCTACGGCCTCGGTTTCGCTCGTCGCGAGCAGTTCGTCGACGTACGCGAGGAGGTAACGGTGGGCGCGTGCGCTCCAGCCGCCGGTCGTCGCGAGGGTCCGTTTCCGTGCGGGACTCTTCCGGCCGGCGGTTCCCCCGACGGCTTCGCTTTCGAGAAGTGCCTCGAACTGCAATCCAGTTCCCCGAACGTAATCGACGATCTCCCGGCGCGCCCCGCGATCGAGTTCCTGCACACCCCTATCCCGAACGTGGACGTGATAGCCCCGCCCGCCGGAGAAGACGATCTCCAAGTCCCGGAAGCCGAAGTCCGATTCGAGAAAGGAAAGCAGCCGTTCGAGCGCCCCTTTGCACTTTCCTAACATCTCGGCGTACGTGTCCCCGCTGAGAGTCACGGAGGGCAGGTGATCGGCGTCGAGATCGAAGATCAGATCCGAGCCCTGCCAGTTCTTCTCGCTCATACTATCAGCGCCGGGGTCGTCGTAGCGGCCGGCCGAGAAGTAGACGTGCTGGGGGCGCTCGCGCGCGAGGAAGTCGTCGAAATCACCCAGATCGAGCAGGGCGTTGTGCCGGACCATCGTCGTGCCCGGGCCGGCATTCCAGGGAATGTACCCCCACTCGCGGGCGTCGGCCTCCGGCGGCAGGGAGAGGTCCTGGCGGCGATAGTAGTCGCGAAAGCGCCCGCGGAGATAGGCGCGCGTGCGCTCGTCCATGTCGCTGCCGGGTTAGGCCAGAGCGCTCAAACCGGTCGGTGTTTCGCGTGGCGAACAGGAAGGTCCCGAAGGCGATCGGCGAGAGCAACCCCATCGCCAGCCCGCCGGGCGTCGATAGCCGTTCGCCGAGCGTTGGTGCGTTCGGATCGCCGACGACGATCAGCCCTTTCGTTCCCAGCGCCTCGTAGGACGGCGAGGAGTACTTGATGACCTCGTTGTCGGTAAAGGTCCACTCGAAGGTCTCGCCCGCCTCCCTGCCGAAATCCGTCCAGAAGGAACCGTCCGTCGCGGCGAGGTCGAGCGCGCCTGCGTCCTCGGCCCATCGCCAGACGACGGTCGTGCCCCGTTCGATTTCGATCGCCGGCGGCGAGAAGGCGAAACTTCCTCCATTGCCCTGTGCGCCCACGAGGACCTCGACGCGGTCCTGGTCGGTTCTGTCGAGGACCTTCTCGAAATTATCGGTGTTATCGAGCCAACCGCCATACGGCGAGGATTTCCCCTCGTCGCTCTCACCCGCGGAACCGCCGACGGCGGCGTCGGGACCGACGAGTACTGCCCCACGCATCCCCATGCTCTGATGGGGCACACAGACGTAGCGAGTCGCGCCGGGCTCTTCGAAGGCGTGTTCGAAGGTGAACCTGGCGTCGCTCGCGATCTCGCTTTCGAACGCGCCGCTCTCGCTGACGACGTTGTGGCCGCCGCCCTCGCCGGTCCACTCCCAGCGGACCGTCGTCCCCGGATCGACCCGCAGTGCCGCCGGCTCGAACGCGAAACTTCCGCCGTTACCCTGTGCGCCGACCGCCACCGTCACCGCCTCCTTACCGGTCTCGTCAACGACGCCGTCGTAGTTGCCGACGCCCTCGAACCACGCCTTCTCGATCGTCCCATCGGTCGTGCCACCGTTGCCGCTCCCGCTCCCGGAGCCGGAACTGCCTTCCTGTGCGGCGGCTGGTGTACTCGCGGCGAGGCCAGCCGCGGTCGTGCCTACCGCGCCCAAGAATGCGCGACGCTTCAGGTCCGGCCGGGCTGTGGCCGCGTCATCCACCGTCATCAGCCTCCCTCGTAGCCGGCATACTCCATGAGCTGGGCGAAGACGTCCGAATCCATCGCCTCCCGGTAGACGATCGCCCCGAGCATCCCGCCGGGGTAGAAGTCGCCGTTCATCACGTGCTGGACTTTATGACAGTGCAGCAGGTAGATCCCCGGATCGGCGTCGGCCTCGAACTCGAGGACCCGGCGCTCGGCGGGCGCGATGTTCGTGACGTCCTGTTCGTACCGGGCGGCCGCCGGGACCTGCCCGCCGTCCTTCTCGACTACCCGAAAGCGGTGGTTGTGGGTGTGTAAGGGATGGGCCATGTACCCGCCGTTCGCGAAGTGAATGCGGACCGTATCACCCCTGTCGACGACGACCGGTGAGCCCGCCTCGGGGTGGAACGATCGCGGCGCGCTCCTGCCATTCACCGTGAAGACGTCGGGGTTGCGCTCGCGCGGGTCGTACTGTGCGTCGCCGCCGGCCATGGTCCGCGGGAGCCGCGAGTCCCACCCCTTGACCGTCATGAAATACTCCTTGTCAGCGGGTTCGTACCCCTTCGGGTCGACCCGGTAGACCCCATACATCCCCATGTCGATGTGGCGCTGGGTCTGGTAGTGGCAGTGATAGAGATGGGTCCCGGGCACGTTCGAGGGGACCGTGTAGGTGTGTTTCTTTCCGGGATCGACCTGGATGCCCGTTGTCGTCGGCACGCCGTCGTTCTCCCAGGTCGTCCGGGAGCCGTGGAAGTGAACGGTGTGGGGGCGCATTCCGTTGGTATTGTCGAGCGTGACCTCCATGTCCTCGCCCTCGGTCGTCCGGAGGATCGGCCCGGGCACGCTTGGTGGCTTATCATCCGCGCCGAACGCCCAGACCTGCGGGAGGTCTATCGGCCCGCCCATCGTCTCCTTGGGGTGGACCGCGTGCCGGCAGGGCCGGGACTTGAGCCGTACCTGCCCGCCCTGCTCGTCGACCCGAACGACCTGGGGCGGTGCGGTGAGCGGGAGCTGTTTCCCTTGTTGCTGTAGGTTCGCGGGTTTCGCTCCGAGCGTCGGGTTCGGATCCGATCCGACACAGCCCGCGAGTGCCGCCGTGCCCGCCGATCCGCTTGCGATCAGAAACTCCCTGCGCGAGATGCCCGTTCCCGGTGCGCCGATACGGTCTGTCATGCTACACTCGGAGGGAGGGGATCTACGGGAAAGTATCGACAGGCTGATTCCCACTACCTGAGAACCATCCGACATCCGAAGCCGACCGGAGCGAAACCAGGAGGTAGTACACCCACGAGATGCCACGCGATTCGCTCGACGACAGCGAGGAACCGGCGCTCCAGGAGGTCCTCGACGCGCTGGACGATCCCGACTGTCGGGCGATACTCGAAGCACTCGACGAACCCATGACTACCAAGGAGATCGCCGATCGCTGCGGGATAGCGCTGTCGAGTACCTACCGCAAAGTAGAACGCCTCGCCGATGCATCGATGCTCGACGAGCGGGTCGAAGTCCGGGCCGATGGTCACCACACGACGACCTACGCCGTCGACATCGAGGCGGTCCTGATCGCCCTGAACGAGACCCGGGAGTTCGAGCTGACGATCGAGCGACCGTCGCGGACCGCCGACGAGCGCCTCGCCCGCCTCTGGTCGGAGGTGCGAGAGGGAACGTGAGCCCGCATATCAGTACCACCGTGATCGCCCTCAAGACGGTCACGCTCCTATTGGGCGGGCTCGTTACGTACTTCGCGTTCAAGGCCTACCGCCGGACCGATAGCGCCGCGCTCCGAGCGCTCGCGATCGGGTTCGGCCTGGTGACGGTCGGGGCGTTCCTCGCCGGCGTTGCCAACCAGGCCCTCGGGATCGGTGGCGGGTACGCGCTGGTCATCGAGAGCGCCTTCACCGCGCTCGGCTTCGCGGTCATTACCTACTCGCTGTACGTCGAGTGAGCGTGCCGAGACTCCCCACGCTGCTCAGCGATCATCGAGAGCCGATCGGTACGGAGCGACCGCTCCTATCGGCGAGGAGTCCCTCTTTTCGTCCGTCGTGGAATCCGACGTCGAAGCGAGTACGGCTCAGGAGAGTTGCTCTCGTCGGGTTTCGTACTCCTCCTCGTCGATCTCCCCACGCGCGTATCGCTCGCGGAGAGCCTTTAGGGCGGGATCGCCCCGCCCCGGTCCGGTGGGATCGGCGGCCTCGGCGGTCGTTCCCCACATACGGAGCAGGTACGCGAGGCCGACGAGCAGGGCGATCGGGACGAGCAGCCCCAGCAGCATCCAGAGCCACCCGAAACCCCCGAGCATCCACCCTCCGGAACCCATGTGCCAGCCGCCGTTCGTGCCCGAGTGCCCGCCGACGAGCTCGCTTCCGACCGCGACGGCGAGCGTGCCGAGCAGGAACGTTCCCGTATCGGTTCGTATCGTGTGAACGTTCGATTTCATCGGTTCGTGTCTCCGAGGGGTACGATCGTATTCTCCCTCTACGGTGCGACGCGGATCGCCTCGATTGTTTCTATCCTCCCCCTACAGATGAGAGTAGAACGCCGATCCGAATAAACCAGGTAGCCGATTCCTACGGACCGAGAATCAGCCGTACATTGATACTCGAACGGTGCTCTTTCCGTCGTGTACGGAACAACCCTCTCGAGCGTCGAATTCAGCCCAGGGGCAACGAAGGACGGCGTTCGACTACGGCGTCCGTGCCGACTACACCGAATACTCCGATTCGGCGAGCTGGACGTATCGCCCACCCCGATAGTCGAACTTGCGCTTTCGGTAGCGGCCGAGCAGCCTTGCCCCGTCTACCCCCGCGCCGAGCGCCTCCCGGAGGCCGGTGCCACCCCGGTTCAACATTCGGCGGACGGTCCCGACCGATCGGTCCCAATCCGCCGGTGAGAAATCCCGGACGACGTCGGCGAAGGCGACGTTCCGCAGCACTTCCTCGCCGATCGCGCGCTTCCACTCGCGATTGTACGCCTCCAGCACCCCGGCACTGGCGAGCGAGCCGGCGATCTTCCCCGACCGAACCGCGACGTGATCGCCCCCCTCGTGAAACGCGGAGGTAACGCCCATTGCCCCGCCGACGACGGCGATCCCGGCCCGAGCCGGGGAGTCGATCGGCCGGGTCGAGGAGATCGGATAGGACTCGATCCCGCCGTGCTTGCCGCGACCTTCGACTAAGGGAAAGTCCCGATCGACGTCGTACTCGGGGAACTGGGCCTCTAGTAACCGGCGGACGTACTCTCGACCAGGGGGAACGCGATCGTCCCCGGGTTGGAGCAGCCGGTAGGCGTCGCGTTCGGGTACCCGATCGAGATCGACGTCGATCGGCATCGTCAGCCCGACACGGGAAACGGTACCGTCGTTCGGGAAGATCCAGGGGTAGGCGGTGTGGCCGGGGATGACGCCCCACCAGAACTCGAGGAACCCGGGTTCGAACAGTTCCTCGGGGAACTCCCGGTGTTCCTGGTACGCGATATGGTTCGCCCG
>PXRA01000044.1:0-1313 GCA_003021725.1 Halobacteriales archaeon QH_8_64_26 | reverse complement strand
CGGAGCCAGTCGTCGAACCGGGCCCGGTGGAACGTGAACCCGAAGCTCGGGTACTCGGATGGGACCGACGTCGACCGGAGGGTCGCGGACTCGTTCGGGCCGTGGAACTTCGCTCCCTCTAGATCCTGGAGGATCACGCGCTCGGGGATCCCTTCGGGAAGCGCCATGAGATCGACCCAGTAATCGAGCATCCCGGCGGCGTCCGTCGAGTCCGGCCCCAGCGTCTCGCGGTCGGCCCGGGGGACGCCCTTCTCGATCACGACGGCATCCGCGCCCCCTCTGGCGGCCGCCCACCCCGCTGACGTCCCTCCGGGGCCGCCGCCGACGACGGCTACGTCGAACCGATCCATATCCGGGAGCGCGACGGGCGAGCGGGTAAAGCTCTCGATTCCCGGCGTCGTCCGCTCACTACCGGCGAGTGTAGCCTCCGCCGTCAGTTCGGCGACCGGCCGCCTACCCGAGACGCGGGGCCGAGTCCGGTTCAGAGGACCTAATAGGCTACGTACATACCGCACCAGAAAGCGATCGATGACCGGAACAGGGACCCTCAACCCGGTCCAGGTCGCACCGACGGCCGAAGCCGAGATGGAGCGCAATGAGATCATCGAAGCGCTCGCCGGCAGGGGGCTACGGGGTGATCGGTACTTCAGAGGCAGGGGCACCTTCTCCGATGGCGGGGGTGGGCGGGAGGGCGAACACGAGGAGCGTGGCCGTGATCTCACGCTGATCGAAGGTGAAGCGGTAGACGCTATCGCCCGCGAGGCCGACGTCCGCCTCGAACCGGGCGCTCATCGCAGGAACCTCACTACCCGGGGCGTCGCGCTCGATCACCTCGTCGGCGAGCGCTTTCGCGTCGGTGAGGTGCTCTGCCGGGGCGATCGGCTCTGCGAGCCGTGTTCGCACCTCGCCGCGCTGACGGTCGAACAAGCCCTCCCGGCGCTCGTCCACCGCGGCGGCCTGCGCGTCGATATCGTCGAGAGCGGGACGATCCGCGTCGGCGACAGCGTCAAAGGAGTATAGACGACCAGCAACGCGTCTCGCTCGCCGGACGTGGACCATCGGGTCCGATCGAACTCGAGCATGTGGGGCTCCCGTGGATCGTCGCCAGTAACCGGAGGCTCGCCGCGAGCGCGACCGCGCTGCCGAAGGCGTGAGGCAGTGCTTAGGCACTTCTCGTCCGAGCGGCTGTGAGGACCCGCTGAGACGGGGTGAGTCCGCCAGTGCTCGTGACGTTGCGGCCCGAAGCGACTGAGATAGGACTTCGTTCCCACCGATCGCCCCGTCCTGCCGGCACGGAGCGAACGCTCAATACG
>PXRA01000050.1 GCA_003021725.1 Halobacteriales archaeon QH_8_64_26 | reverse complement strand
TCGGCGGCAGTGTCGAGCGCGCTCTCCAGGGTCGCCTTCTGGCTCGCATCATAGAAGGTCGCCGCCGGGTGGACACAGATCAACACTCGGTAGCTGGCGTCGCCGAGCCGTACCTCGCTCACCCCTCCCGCCTCCTTGGTGACCGCGACGTCCCGGTCGAGCACGTGCTCGGAGGGTACCCTGCCGAGCGTGACGATCAACGCGGGATCGATCTCCCCGATCTCCCGATCGAGAAACTCCCGGCAGTTCCCGAGTTCCTCCTTCTTCGGGTCGCGATTGTCCGGGGGACGACAGCGAACGCAGTTGGTGATCCGTACCCCCTCCCGATCGAGGCCGCGCTCGGCGAGTTTCTCGTCGAGAACGTCGCCGCTGCGCCCGACGAAGGGTTCGCCCTCCTGGTCTTCCTCGGCCCCCGGTGCCTCGCCGATAAAGACGACCGCGGCGTCGGGTGCGCCGGTGCCGTTAGCGATGCCAGAACGCGAATCGACGAGTTCGGGACAGCGCGTACAGCTCACCACGTCCAGTCCCTCGGTCTCTGCCATACCACTGTTGGGATAGCGGTCCACTAAGCGTTCGCGGTCCCGGCGGTCGCCGTTATCGATTCGTTTCGGAGTCCCGTCGATCGCTCTTCCACCGATCGGCCGCTCGTGCGGCTAATCGGGCGACGCGAAGCGGTTCCGGACGGCCGCCCTCGGGAGTGAAGGCTCGGAGCACTTCCCCCTCCTCGCCGTCCGAGAGACCGACGCTACGAACGAAAATCCTCTCGCCGCCGACGTCGAGCGCTCGCCGCGAGGGTTGGCGGCGGTAGGTGGCGAGGCGCTCCTCCAAAGCCGCTCCGGAAAAGGCCTCCCGGAGGCCGGCTTCGAGTCCGTTCTCGCTTCCCTCGTAGGTAATCGAACAGACCGGGCGATCGGCCGTGTGGTAAATCGCCCGGAGATCGAGGACGTTGTACCACGCGAGCGCGAGCCCCGAGAGCAGGACGTACCGAACGTCCTCCCGGTCGAGTCGATCGAAGAGATCGCAAACGGCATCGGTCCCGTCGGTGCCGCCGACGGTACAGTTACCGAAGACGAACCCGTCCGTAACGCGACTCGCTCTGGTGAGGACGCCACAGAGGGTACTGGTCGTCCCCTCGCGTCCACGAAAGGACTCGGCGATTCCGAGCGCGCGCACCCCGGATTTCACGACGATCGATTCACGGCGATCCGGTCAGTCGCCTTTGATGTCTTCGAGGCGATCGAGCAGTTCGTCGTTCGAGGCGGTGAACTCGAAGTTGACTTCGCCGTCGTGGTCGTTTTCGGTCGTCTGCACGCCGTCTTCCTCGTCGAAGTCGACGTCCTGGTCTCCCTGCTCGGATTCGTCATAGCTCCCGAAGCCCATGGTCACTCCCTTCTACAGGAGATGTCATCAAAAAAGGTTCGCTCGTTAGCAACCCCTCTCGGTTCCGGTAGCCCGAGAACAGCCCGGTGAACTAAGCGTCCCGCGATCGACCGATCGAGTATGGACGTTCACAACGTGACCGCCGCGGCCGATACGTTCACCTGCAACGCCTTTCTCGCCCCGGGCGAGGTGCCTACGCTGGTCGACGCCGGCGCGATGTCCGGTGTCGTCGACGTCATCGCCGAGCGGACCGACGAACTCGATCGCGTTGTCCTTACCCACCAGCACGGCGATCACGTCGGCCAGTTGGAGCAGGTGCTTGATCGCTTCGATGCCGATCTCTACTGCTACGATTCCTACCCCCGACGCACCGAGGAGATCGCGGACGGCGACTCCCTCGCGATCGGCGCGGAGGAATTCGAGGTAATCCATACGCCCGGCCACGCCGACGATCACGTCTCACTGGTCTCGGAGGCGACGATCTTCTCCGGCGACGTGGTGGTGCATGACGACGGCGCGTTCGAGTACGGCAGCTTCGGCCGGACGGACATGGCTGGCCAGTCCAGAAAGCGGCTCGTCGAGTCGATCGAGACCATCCTCGATCGGCTGCCCGAGGGCGTTTCGAACATGTACGCGGGCCACGGCGAGGAGTTCCACGGCGACGTCCGGGACGTAATCGAGACGGCCCTGGAGCGGGCGGCCGAACACGAACCGAAGTACCCCGACGAGTAACACGAGCGCTCACCAGTATACGGCAACGGTGAGGTTTTGCTACAGACTTTTGCTGGCCCCCTAAGCGAGCGGGTTCCACGAGTGAGCGGGGCTAACGAAAGGGTGCGCGGCCAAACGAACCGAGTTATCCCGACGAATAGGCAATGGCGGGCCGCCAGTTCGGATCCTATCGCGCACAACAGTAATGTAGCTTCGCTAAGAGCTAGTACATATGGACTGGCTTTTCGGCGGCGAGGACGATTCCGATGAACCGTCGACCGGCGATCGGCTCGGAACCCTCGGACAGTTGGTGGCTGCCGGGATGGTCCTGATCGGTGCTGTCGGCTTCGATGGGATCGGGGCCGCGCTCGGCCGGCTCGAAGCGGCGATTCCGCCGATGACCGTGGCGATCGGCCCCGGCGTCGGGATCGCCTTCCTCGCGGTCGCGGTGCTCGCGTTGTCCGTTGCACTCGCGCTCGGCGTCCTCGCCTGGTATCGGCTGCCCGATCCGCCGGCGTAACTCGACCCCGATCCTAGGGGGATCACCGCCGAGGAGCCAGAAACCCGTCCGTTCGCTCGTGATACGTCGGCGGGCGAGTGTGATAACTGCATCCAGGGTGCTTGGCTTCCGTCGCTCGATACCAACCGGTGATCACCGACGAGCCGACGGCCGCTTCGGGACTTGTCTCGGTCGCCCATCGGTCGTAGGGAACGGCTCTTTGCCGACCGCTACGCAGCCGGGGTATGAACGACGACGAACGAGTGATGATCGTCGCGGTCGTCGACGAGACGTTCGACATCGCCCGCCACCACGGCTTCTATCCGTCCCCGATCTCCTACGAGCGAGCCACCGAGCCTGCTTCTTACCTCGCGCTCTACCGAACCGCGCCCCAGAGCGCGATCACCCACTACGCGCCGATCGAGGACCGGTTCGAGGACGGGGGCTCGCATGCCGACATCGACTGGTTCGACCGGCTGATCGGCTCGCGATCGAGCGACGAGACGGCGATGGTCTTCCGATTGGGCGATCTCACCCCGCTCGACCGCCCGGTGGTGAACGACACTGACGGCGTGCGCGGCGCGTGGTACGCCACCCTCGACGCGCTCGAAGCCGCTACCGACCTCTCGGAACTCGAACCCTGAGGCGGCTACGCCTGATTCCCTTCCCCTCGGTTTCCGTCTCCGCCGCTCAGTTGTCCTCGTCGCGCAGCTCTTCGAGTTCGGCTTCGACCTCGGGGTCGGCCGCCCCCTCGCTGCTCCCGTCGTCGGTTCCCCCATCGCCCGTCGCTTCGAGTTCGCTATCGGTCGTCGTCTCGCTGCTCGCGCCGTCGCTCGCTTCGTTATCCGATTTCTCGCGGAGCTGGTCGAGTTCGGCTTCGACCTCGCTGTCCGAGCGCATCTCGTCGAGTTCCCGGTCGAGTTGGTCCTCGTCGGAGAGGGCGTCATCGAACGCGCCGGACTCCTCGAGTTCGTCCATTGCCTCCGCCCGGGCTTCCATGTCCTGGGTTTGCTCGGTCGCGCGCTCGATCGACCGGCCGACGTCCTCCATCTCATCGCCCGCACCGGTCATCGCCTCCGAGACTTGGGTACTCGCCTGGGCGGCCTCGTAGCGCGCCTTCGTGGTCTCTTTTTTGGTGCGGAACTCCTCGATCCGGCTCTGGAGGGTGTTTTTCTTCTCGACTAAGTTGTCCTGGGTCCCCTGGAGATCCGCGATCTGGGCCTCCAGGTCCTCGACCTGCCCGAGTTTGTCGTTCTTTTTCTCCAAGGCTCTGCGGGCCAGGTCCTCGCGGTCCTGGGCCATTGCCTCCCTGGCTTGTTCGTTGTGTTTCTGGACGTTCTCTTCGAGCCGGCGCTTCTGGATCTCCAAACGCTTTTTCTGGGTCGTGAGGTCGGCGATTCCCTGTTTGACGTCCTGCAGCTGGTCGCGGAGCTGCTCGTAGGAGTAATCGAGCGCCTCGTTCGGATCCTCGGCGCGATTGAGGACCGCGTTGAGCTTCGAACGAACCACGTACGACATCCGCGAGAGGACTCCCATGGCTCCGCTCTAGCGTCCGGGGACCCTTAAACGCTCTCGCGCTTACGACGCGCATGAACCGGAACCGGGGTAAGGAGGGAGACGGAAACGGAGCCGACGAGAGGACCGACGGAAACGCGGGCGAGGACGGGGAGAAGAGAATCGAGACGGTCCTCGTCCCTGGCGCACGGGACGCCCGGGGCACCCTCGATCGGGCCGCCGAGCCCGCGCCCGGCGAGCGAGAGGCCGTCGTCATCGCCTGTCCGCCCCACCCCCAACACGGCGGGACACGTGCCGACTCCCGGCTCGGGGCCGTCTCGGCGGCCCTCGGCGAACGGGGCGTGAGTTGTCTGCGCTTCGATTACGGTTTCTGGGACGAGGGCGACGGCGAGCGTCTCGACACGCGAAACGCGCTGCGGTGGGCGAGCGAGCGCTACGAGTCGGTGGGACTGTTCGGGTACAGCTTCGGCGCGACGATAGCGCTGTGTGCCGTCGGCGAGATCGACGACGCTCCCGAAGCACCACGCGCGGTGAGCGTTCTCGCGCCCGATCGAGGGGGTTCGAGGACCGACTACGCCGGCGACGCGGTCGCGGCGCTCGACGGAATCGACCGTCCGACGCAGGTCTGCTACGGCGAGCGCGATACGACCGCAGATTGGGGGCCGGTCGTCGAGCGCGCCCGCGAGCGCGGGGTCGCGGTCGAGGCGATCCCGGCCGATCACTTCTTCGTCGGGCAGGTACAGAAAGTAGCGACGGCGGTCGCGTCCTTTCTCGCCGAGGAAGTACGCTAAGGACCGACGGCCGTCGCCCATCCGTTGTTTACGCTTCGGGTTTCAGTGGCCTCCCTGGTTCTCTCGGGATCAACCCGAGTACTCGTCCCTACACAGTGGACAACACAGGTAGACCGTCCCGTCGTCCTCTTCTAACTCCTCGGTCATCAGGTCCGCTTCGAGCTCCTTGCCACATACCGTACACTCTGCCATCTGTTTGCCTCCAGTACTGAAGACTGCCCATGAGCGTATGCCTTCGAGGCCTGCGAGAGCAGGTCCCCCTTCTCCTTTTAGGGTAGCCACACGTCCCTCGGTCGCGCCCGGCGTTCCCGGCGGAAGACCCTTGCGGGAAGCCCGGCTCAACGTCGAGCGTGTCCTGGGGGGGCTTCGATCGGGGAGCGGTCGACGGTCCGTCGTTCCGAAACGGTTTTGCAACGGCGCGCCACAGGCTCGGCATGCCGACGGGAACTAACTACGACCGATCACTCGGTCGGAAGTTCGTCTTCGTTACCGGAGGGGTGATGAGCGGGCTCGGAAAAGGGATCACCGCCGCGAGTACCGGCCGCCTGCTCGCGAACGCCGGGTTCGACGTCACCGCGGTCAAGATCGATCCCTACCTCAACGTCGACGCAGGCACGATGAACCCCTACCAGCACGGGGAAGTCTACGTGCTCAAAGACGGCGCGGAGGTCGATCTCGATCTCGGGAACTACGAACGCTTCCTCGGGACGGACATGACCGCCGATCACAACATCACTACCGGCAAGGCCTACGAGCACGTCATCTCGAAGGAGCGGGCGGGCGATTACCTGGGCGACACCGTCCAGATCATTCCCCATATCACCGACGACATCAAGCGCCGCGTCCGGGAGGCCGCCGAAGGGACCGACGTCTGTATCGTCGAGGTCGGCGGGACGGTCGGGGACATCGAAGGGATGCCGTTTTTGGAGGCGATCCGGCAGTTCGTCCACGAGACCCCGCCCGAGGACTTGCTTCTCACCCACGTCACCCTCGTTCCCTACTCGAAAAACGGCGAGCAGAAGACCAAACCCACCCAACATTCGGTCAAGGAGCTCCGCTCGATCGGCCTCCAGCCCGACGTCCTCGTCGGGCGCAGCGAGGAGAAACTCGATCCCGACACGAAAGAGAAGATCGCGCTGTTCTGTGACGTGCCGACCGAGGCGGTCTTCTCGAACCCCGACGTCGCCGACATCTATCACGTCCCGCTGGTTGTCGAGGAGGAGGGTCTCGATCGCTACGTGACCGAGGAACTGGCCCTCGCGAGCGAGGCCCCGCCCCAGGCCGAGCGCACCGAGCGCTGGCGCGAGCTGGTGACCCAGGAGTCCGACGAACAGGTCGATATCGCTTTAGTGGGCAAATACGCCCTGGAGGACGCCTACATCTCGATCCACGAGGCGCTCAAACACGCCGGGCTCGACCGCGGGGTCGAAGTGACAGGACGCCGATGGCGTCGTCGTCCCCGGCGGTTTCGGCTCACGGGGGTCGAGCGGGAAGATCGAGGCGATCCGGTACGCCCGCGAGCACGACGTCCCGTTCCTGGGGCTGTGTCTGGGCTTCCAGATGGGCGTCGTCGAGTTCACCCGCAACGTCCTGGGCTTGGAGGGTGCACACTCCGCCGAGATCGACTCGGCGACACCCCACCCGGTGATCGGGCTGCTTCCCGACCAGGTCGGCGAGGAGGACCTGGGGGGCACCATGCGCCTGGGCGCTCACGAGACCGCGATCGATCCCGACACGCTGGCAAGTGAAATCTACGGCGGCACCGCATGCACCGAGCGCCACCGGCATCGCTACGAGGTCAACCCCGAGTACATCGCCGACCTCGAAGCGGCGGGACTTCGCTTTTCCGGTCGCTCGGGCCGGCGTATGGAGATCCTCGAACTCCCCGAGCATCCCTACTTCCTCGGCACGCAGTTCCACCCCGAGTTCCGCTCGCGGCCGGGCAGAGCGAGCCCACCGTTCATCGGCTTGCTCGACGCCGCGCTCGCCCACGGAACGGAGCGCGGCGACGGGGACGCCGACGGCGATCAGGGCGTCGTCGGTGGTGACCGACCGGGAACCGAACCCGCCGAACCCACAGGGTCGCTATGAACGATCCCGAGGCGTTCGCCGAGAGTGCCGTCGCGGAGATCCGCGAATCGGTCGGTGACGGCCGCGCGGTCATCGCGCTTTCGGGCGGCGTCGATTCCTCTGTCACCGCCGCGCTGGCCTATGAAGCGATCGGCGACCGCCTGAGGCCGGTATACGTCGATACCGGGCTCATGCGCGCCGAGGAAACCACGGAAATCGAGGCTACCTTCGGGTACATGGAAGGCCTGGAGATCGTCGACGCCCGCGAGCGCTTTCTCGATGCGCTTGCGGGGGTCACCGATCCCGAAGAGAAACGCCACGTCATCGGTGAGGCGTTCGTCCGCGAGTTCGAGCGCGAGGCCCGTGCGATCGAGGCCGACTATCTGGTTCAGGGAACGATCTACCCCGACCGGATCGAATCGGAGGGGGGCATCAAATCCCACCACAACGTCGGCGGGTTGCCCGAGCGAGTGGACTTCGAGGGCATCGTCGAGCCGGTACGCGAGCTCTACAAGGACGAGGTCCGCGAGGTTGCCCGCGCGCTCGATCTGGAGGAACTGATCGCCGAACGGATGCCCTTCCCCGGACCGGGACTGGCGGTCCGCGTACTGGGGGAAGTCACCGAGGAGAAACTCGAGGTGGCGCGGGCGGCCGATACGGTCGTGCGCGAGGAGTTAGAAGAACACGAGCCCTGGCAGGCACTCGCGGCCGTGATCGGGAAGGGCACCGGAGTGAAAGGCGACAACCGGGTCCATGGTTGGATCGTCGCCGTCCGGTCGGTCGAGAGCCGCGACGGCATGACCGCCCGCGCCCAGGAGCTGCCCTGGGAGACCCTCCAGCGGGTCCAGAGCCGGATCACGAGCGCCCATCCCGACGTGGCCCGCGTGGTCTATGACGTGACGCACAAACCGCCCGCGACGATCGAGTACGAGTGATCATCCGATGACCGAGAGAACCACCGATACGACTACCGGTGAGGCCACGATCCAACGAGCCGTCCTCGCCGGTCCCGACGAAGAGGGGTTGAGCAAGGCCCTCGCCGGACAGGGAATCGAGATCGAGCGGGTCGAGGGTATCCCCAGCCGCGAGGCCTTGAAGAACGCGGGGATCACCGAGTGCTCGCTGTTCGTCCTCACCGACATCGAGGAAGCAACCGCGATCCCGATCGCGAAGGAGTGCAATCCCGACCTGCAGGTCGTGATCTACGCTCGCCGGTCGCTGCCGGAGTTCGCGAGCCGACAGACCGACCTCATGGTCGATCCCGACCTCTTAGGGCCTGTCGTCGTCGCCGAAGAACTGGCCGCCTGAACTGAAAGGGGAGGATCAGCCCGCTACTGCCCCCTTCGCGTGGTTCGCTTCTTATGCTCGTTGTTCGCTTTCCTCGTACTCGGCCAGTATATCGTCGAGATCTCCCTCTCCGTTGAGACAGTGCCCGTTGTAGCGCTCCATGAACTCCCGGGCGGTCCCGAGCGCGTCGGCGTGATCGGACGCGTCGGCTAGCCCGTCCATCTCGCCTGGGTCGCCCGCTCCGTCCGCGCCGACGCTCACCTGGTATTCGTTCTCGCTTTCGCCATTGGGTCCAGTGCCGCCGCCGGTCCCGGTGCTCGGCTCGGCCGGCGACAGCCGGATTCCGACTCCTGTCTCGGCGTGCTCGAAGCGGCTGACCGGCTGTGGGTTGTACCGAGTGGCGTCGTGATCGGCGTCGTCGAGTTCCTGCCAGCCGGTCGGGAGTGCCCGTTCTGCCATATCCATAGGTCGGTTCGCCGCCTCCCTAAGGGCACGGATAGGAGCCCAACCGTCCGGTTCGATTCGCTTCCCTTCGCTCGCGTCCGCCGGCTACTCGCCGTCGCCGTTTCGTATCCCGTCGGCGCACTCGCGCAGCCGGTCGCTGCCGCCCCGGACGAACGGCACGCCGTGGCCCATCCCGCAGACCTCGAACTCGCCCAATCGGTTCGCGAGCGCCGCGATGCTGCCGGCCACTTCGCCGGTATCGTAGCTGAGGAACCACGGTGAAGGGCGCAACTCGCCATCCGATTCCATCACCAGATCGCCGAGAAAGGCTGCCGAGCGCCCCTCATTGACGTAGGCGACGTGGCCGGGGGTGTGTCCCGGCGTGTGATAGGCCCGAAAGCCCCCGATCTCGACGCCGTCCTCGATCGGCTCGATAACGAGGTCGGGCTCCTCTACCAACGGGTCGGTGAGGAGCTGGAAGGCTCCTTTCCGGTTGGCCCAGTGGGGATGCTCGCCGCGCAGCAATCCGGCGTCGGCCGCCCCGACCGAGACCGGAGCGTCGAGCCCGCTCAGTCCCGCGAGCGCGCCGACGTGATCCATGTCGTAGTGAGTGATCAACACCCGCTCGACGTCCGAAAGCGAGTAGCCCGCCTCGTTGATGCCCCGCGCGATCGTCCCGGTGTCCCGCGGCGTGCCCGCATCGATCAGGGTCAAGCTCTCCTCTTCCGAGCCACCACCGTTCCCCCCGCTTCCGGGGTCATCGACTAGGTACGCGTTCACGCCGCCGAGATCGAGCCACCAGACCCCTTCGCCGAGTTCGGTTGCCATATCATCTCCGTATGCCCACCCCGGTCTTGTGTTAACCGGTAGCGCGATGACCCCTCCGCGGCCGACGATGCGACCTTTCTTCGGCTTTCATCCACGGTTAGGATAGCCGGCCGCGAACGAAGTGAGCCGCCGTCCGCGCTCTCGACGGCCGCCGGATCGCCCGCATCTCTCGATCGGTCAGCTCGAAGTCGAAGACCGCGAGATTGCTCTCCAAGTGCTCACGGCTCGTCGATTTCGGGATCGTTGCGACGCCCTCCTGTTGGACGAGCCACCGCAGCGCGACCTGTGCGGGCGTCTTTCCGTGTCGCGTGCCAACCGACCGGAGCAGATCGTCGCCGAGCGCGCCCCCATGGGCCAGCGGGGAGTAGGCCGTGAGCAGGACGTCGTGAATCCGACAGTATTCGAGCAGGTCGCGCTGATCCCAGAAGGGGTGATACTGGACTTGGTCAGTGAAAACCGGCGCGTCGGCGAGTTGTCGGGCGTGATCGAGGCGCTCGACCGAGAAGTTACTCACGCCGATATGTCGGACCAGTCCTTCCTCCCGGAGTTCGGCCATCGCGCCGAGGGTCTCTTCCAGGGGTGTCCGGAGGTTGCGCTGGTGGATCAACAGGAGATCGACGGCGTCGGTCTGGAGCTTGTTCAGGCTCGCTTGCGTCGATCGGTGGACGCTCGCCCGATCGCGGTTCGACCAGTCGAGTTTCGTGGCGAGAAAGAGGTCCTCGCGATCGACCCCGGATTCCTTGATCGCCGCCCCGACCTCGCGTTCGTTCCTGTAGGCCTGTGCGGTATCGACGTGTCGGTATCCGAGATCGAGCGCTGTCCGAACCGCTTGCCTGCATTCGGGTCCGCGCATCCGCCACGTCCCGAGGCCGAGTACCGGGATTTCGGTGTCCTGAACAGTGATGTACTCCACACTCGTTACTATCGGTCGGGCCTGCTATAGCTCACGCTTGCGGCGAGAACGAACACGAACGAACCCGCGTGTGGTTCCCAACGGCTAAACCCTCGCCGGTATTTCCCCCGTTGTATGACGCTCGATCGCTATTCGGTGCCCGAGGTAGACGACGGCGAGGTCGCCGACGAGGAGTTCGTCGTCAGCGACGATGTGCTCCTCAAGGTCTTCGCGATCGGTCCCGGCGGGGAACTCGCTTCCCACGAACACGAGGGCTCGACGAACGTCTTTCACGTCCTCGAGGGGGCCGTGACGGTAATTCGAGAGGGCGAGGAGGAGGTTATCGACGCGCCGGGCGTCATCCACCACGAGCGGGGCGCGAGCCACGGCGCGCGCAACGACACTAAGGAAACCGTCGTCCTGACCGCGAGCCTCTGTCCAATGCCTTCCTGACTTCGTTGCCGTCTCGCATCCGGTTCTTACCGATCGGGAGCACCGTATCGCTTCGGCATCGATCACCGGGCGTTCGCGTCGTCGATTCCGTGCCAACGCTTTTGCTCTCGGCCGTCTTCGGACGCACTCGTCATGGATCGACGACGATTCCTGCTCGGTAGCGCGGTCGGGGCGAGCATGCTCGCCGGCTGCACCCAGGAGGAACTACAGCAAGCACAAGAGATCGCCGACGAAGCCGGGAAGAACGACGAGTCCACCCCCGGAGGGAACGGCCCCGAGGAGACGACCGACTCCGGCACCGGTGAGCAGGCCTTCGACATCGAGGAAGGCATCGGGCTCGTGACCGTCGAGAGCGACGACCCCTTTTCTGACACGCTCGAACGTATCGAGAGCGCTATCGAGGGCAACGACGCGCTCTCGCTGATCGCGACGGTCGATCACGCGGCGAACGCCGAGTCGGTCGGCATGGAGCTCCCGCCGACGACGGTTCTGATCTTCGGCAACCCGAGGCTCGGGACGCCGTTGATGCAAGCCAGCCGCTCGGTCGCGATCGACCTCCCCCAGAAGATGCTCGTCCGGGAGGACGAGGGCGAAGTCATGGTTACATATAATGATCCCCAGTACCTCGCCGCGCGCCACGGGATCGAGGGCAAAGCGGAGATCTTGGAGACGATCTCGAACGCGCTTGAGAACCTCGCGACCGGCGGCGAGTAAGCCTCAATAGGGGGTTCACAGAGGGGTAGCCGCTACTCTCGACCTGTCCTGCTTCGTCGCACACTCGCCGACGAACGCCGAGCACGTCGCCCGCTTCCGATCGGGAGGGCACGCCGACGGGTCGGTATCGACTCGTCGCCGACCGGAGCTCGGCTCGGGCCGACTCGGGGCTCGATCGACAGGGCTTACAGCGCCCAGGGTTACGTTCCGAACGGACTTGTCACGCTCGAAGACGATTCTTCAGTCGGTACCGACGCTGTCCGGCCTCCGCCGGGAGGGTGGCGGGTGGGTCATCGGCTCGGTGGCGATCGGCTGGCTACTCGTACTCGGCCTCCGATTTACCCTTCCCGCGCTCGTCCCCCAACTCAAGACGACCTTCGGGATCGACAACGCGACCGCCGGGATCGCGATCACGGTCGTCTGGGCGACCTACGCGGCGATGCAACTGCCCGCCGGTATGCTGATCGAGCGCGTCGGCGAGCGCCGGCTGTTGGCTGGCAGTGCACTGCTGACCGGTTTGAGCGCGCTCGGGTTCGGGCTCGCGCCCGTCTTCGGCGTCTTCCTGGTCGTCTGTGGCCTGTTCGGTTTCGCGACCGGCCTCTATGGGCCGACGCGGGCAACGGTGCTCTCGAACGTCTACCCCGAGCACGACGGGGCCGCCTTCGGCGTCCTCTTAGGGGCGGGCAGCATCGGCGCGGCGACGGTGCCACTCGCCGCGAGCGCGCTGATCGGACGGGTCGGCTGGCAGCCGGCCCTCGCCCTCGCCGCACCATTGTTGGGGCTCGCGGGCGTCGCCCTCTGGCGCTCGCTCCCGACACACTCGCTCGCCGCGAACGAAACGACGACCGAGGCGAGCGATCGCTCCGAGCGCGCTCGGGCCGTTATCCGGGGAATCGCCCGTCGCTCGGTCGTAATCGTCGTAATCGGGGCGACGCTGATGCTCTTTGTCTTCCAGGGGTTGACGGCCTTTCTGCCCACCTATCTCGTCGTCGCCAAGGGACTGGGACAGGCGAGTGCGACCGCCCTGTTCGCGCTGTTGTTCGTCTGTGGCGCTGCCTTCCAGTTGGCCGCCGGCGCGGCGGCCGATCGGTTCGGGGATCGCACGGTGTTGCTCACGCTGACGACCGCTAGCATCGTGCCCCTGGCATTGCTGCCGTTCGTCTCGGGGCCGGTACTCCTCGCTGCCGTCGTCTTGCTCGGCGCGAGGTATGCCAGCGCACCGATCACGAACGCCTACGTACTCGACGTACTCCCGGACGAAATCCAGGGCACGGCGTGGGGCTCGCTCCGGACGGCCTTTTTCCTTGTGGGGGCGACCGGTTCGACGTTCGTCGGCGCGCTCGCCGATAGGGGCTTTTTCGACGAGGCGGTTTTGATCCTCGCTGCGCTCACGGCGCTCGCGGTCGGCGTCTTCGCGGTGCTTCCACCTCGAACGGCAACCTGAGCAACCGTGCTACCGATGCACCGAGGGGTACGCTGGCCCATGCTTCTGAAACGCCGACTACAGAGGGCCCAACGATCACTCGTCGCTCTCGCGCTCGTCGAGATACGCTTTGATAACTCGATCGTCGATGTGTTCGAGCAGGCGTCGGTGGCCCTCTCGCCTCCGCCGCTCGACCTCCTCGCTCCTCACGAACAGCGCGTCGGTGTGGGCCTGTAGTTCGGCCGTCAGTTCCTCGATACGTCCCTCGCTCGCGTCCTCGTCGTTTTCGTCGAGCGCCCGCTCGACGAACGCGCGGGCGTGTGCCTTCCAGTTCTCGTCTCGGGACTCCTCCTTCGAGAGCCAGTCCCAGTACCCACGGGCAAGCGCCGGCGGATACCCCCGGTCTTCGAGCCAGTCGGCGATCACCGCAAAGCCGACCCTCGCCCCGTGGCCGGCGCTCACGATCGCCTGGTCGGGACAGCCCGCGAGCGGGCCGGCGACGTACAGTCCGGCGGTCGGCGTCCGGCCCTCCTGATCGACGTACTCCGGGTCGAAATATCGGTGTGTCTCCCCGCCGTGGCTCGCCTCAGTGAACATCGCTCCCTCGCCGAGGGCTTCGAGATAGGACGTGTCGTCTTTCGTCGCAATCAGAACTCGCGGTGTCTCGATCGTCCGGCCGTCCTGGCTCTCGACGACGAAACTCCCGCTCGCTCGGCCCTCGGCTCGCACCTCGTCCTCGTCGCCTCCCTTACTGTCGTCGCTCGACGGCTCCTCGGCGTTGCTATCCCGTCCGTCCCCAGGGTCCTTCCGCCGGACTTCGAGCACCATGTCGGTGAGATACCGACAGCCGGCCGTTGCGGCGTGTGCGCGACAGAGCGCCCGAAATGTCGAGACGTCGATCCCGCCGGGAAAGCCGAGGTAGTTTGCGAGGTACGCACACCGAGCGAGCGAGGAGGGCCCACGATCCAGGATACACGTACTCATCCCCGCCCGGGCGGTGAAGATCCCCGCGCTGGGACCGGATACACCCCCACCAACGATCACGGCGTCGTAGCCGTCGCTATCGGATGACTCGATCCCCGGGTCACTCGCAGTGCGTTCGATCGGCACGGTCGCTCCTCGTGACTACACTGTTCGACACTGCCGATTCAGTGTATGGACGTTCCGTGGCCACATCCCCTTCGTTTCCCATCAGTGCTGTTCGGCGTCCTGTCGTGCTAGTCCCGCGAGGTGGCCACAGACCTCCGTGGCGATCTCGCTGCCGAGCCGCGCGGCGTTCTCGCTGCCTGGCAGGCAGAAAACCGGGGTTTCGCTCACGACGCCGGCGATCGCCCGCGTGGCGACGATTCGGGCACCGACCTCGCCGTAAGAGCGCCGCCGGAAGAGCTCGCCGAAGCCCGGCAGTTCCTTCGTGAAAAGGGGGGAAACCGCCTCGATTGTCACGTCGTTGGGCGTGATCCCCGTCCCGCCGGTACTCACCACGACGTCGGTGTCCTCCCGACCGACCAGCTCGTCGATCGCGGCCTGGACGTCGCCGTGGTCGTCCGTGACCAGTGCCCGGGTACTCACCTCGTGGCCGGCGCGTTCGAAGGCCTCGCCGATGGCCTCGCCGGCCGGGTCCTCCTCGAGCGATCGGGAGGAGGATACCGTGAGGATCGCCGCGCTCACCGTCTCGATATCGCTCGCGTGATGGTCGTGGCCCGCGTGATCGTGGTGCGCGCCGTTCGCGTGGTCGTCGTGGCTGCCGTGCTCGCTTGTCGTGTTTCGTTCCTCTTCCATACTCGCCGTTCGCGTGCTCGCCACTAAAGTTCGGGCCTCCCGGTTCCGTCGAAACACGTCGGCCGATCGACGACCCGGCGTATTCCCCCTACGTGCTCTCCTACCCAGTCGACGCCATCGAAACTCGCTTCAGGGCCGACCTCTCAGGACCTGCTATGGGTGAGCGTGCTTGCTACCGGGAGTTCTGTCCGGTCTGTGACGGGCCGGTCACCGTCGTTGATGAGACGTGTCCGGACTGTGGGGCCGTCCTCGACGGCGAGTAGCGAACCACGAGCCGCTCGGACCGTCCGGCATCGCCAGGGTTTTGCACTCACTCCGCGAGGGCCACTCCATGCAAGCAGTCCAGTTCGAAGGACACGGCGACATCGAGGTACTCGAGTACGGCGACTTCCCCGACCCCGAACCGGATCGCGGCGAGGTACTGGTAGACGTCAAGGCTGCCGCACTCAATCACCTCGATATCTTCACCCGCCGGGGCCTCCCGGGGGTCGAGTTGGAGATGCCCCACATCCCCGGCAGCGACGCCGCGGGCGTGGTCGAGAGCGTCGGCGAGGACGTCTCACGACACGAGCCGGGCGACCGGGTCGCGGTCACCGCGGGCCTCTCCTGCGGGCAGTGTGAGTTCTGCCGCCACGGCGAGCACTCCCAGTGCGAGCGCTATCACCTGCTCGGCGAGCACGTCCGCGGGGTCCACGCCGAGAACGCGGTGGTTCCCGCACAGAACTTGGTACCGGTGCCCGGCAACGTCGACTGGGTGACCGCCGCGGCCTCGCCGCTGGTCTTCCAGACCGCCTGGCGGATGTTGATGAGCAAGGGGCGACTCAGCGCCGGCGAGAGCGTACTGGTACTCGGCGCTTCGGGGGGTGTGGGTCACGCCGCAGTCCAGATCGCCGACGACGCCGGCGCGGAGGTGTATGCCACCGCCAGTTCCGAGGAGAAACTGGAGTACGCTCGTGAGTGTGGGGCCGATCACGTAATCGACTACGCGGAAAAGGACTTCCAAAGCGAGATCTACGAGGCGACCGATGGTCGCGGGGTGGATATGGTCGTCGATCACGTCGGGCCGGCGACCTGGGAGGACTCGCTCAAGAGTTTGGCGAAGGGCGGCCGGGTGGTGACCTGTGGGGCGACGACCGGGCCGGTGGCCGAGACGAACATCAATCGCGTCTTCTGGAACCAGTTGGAGATCATCGGCTCGACGATGGCCTCGTTGGGCGAGGTCGACGACGTCCTTTCGAAGGTCTGGGAAGGCACGTTTAGCCCCCGCGTGCGTGAGGCCCTGCCGATGAGCGAGATTCCCCGTGCCCACGAGATGCTGGAGGATCGGAAGGGCTTCGGAAAGGTGGTCGTAATCCCCGACAGCGAGCAGTAAGGTGCCGGGGCGAAATCGAGCATCGAGGGACGATTGCCGGTTTCTCGCCGCACTTGCACCCGCGAACCGGACGTTCGTCGTGGTCCGTCAGTACATTACGTTAGCGGTCGTTGCCCTGCTTGCCTACTCGATCTTTCCCGTGTTGGTTAACATCGCGGTCCGGGAGATCCCGGCCAGCGTCATCGTGTTCATCGCCAGCGTTCTGCTCGGCTCCGCTGCGCTCGGGCTCTCGCTGCTGGGCGAGGCCGTCCTATCGTATCTCACCGACCCCTACGCCGCCTACGTCTATGTCACCGGTCTCTTCCTGACGGTCGGCATCCTCTCGTACTACCGAGCGCTCGCGAGCGGACCGGTGAGCATCGTCACGCCGATCTTCGGCATGTTTCTCGTCGGGACGTCGGTTCTGAGCGTCGTTTTCCTTGAGGAGTCCCTGACGCACCAGCAGGTCGCCGGCATCGGGCTCGCGGTTATCGCGGTCTACTTGGTCGCTACGGGGTGAGTTCACCCTCCTGTCGCTCGGATCGAGTTCCGGGTCCCCCACTCCTCTACGCCGAATCCCGGTACCGCTCGCTCCGGTCGCCGCGCTCGCCGGTAGCCGACTGACTGCTCGACCGGAAGCGTCCTATTTCTCGATACCCAAACCGGGTTATGGCCAACGGCCAGCACGCGAGCGACGACTCGGGGGGGTACGTCCACGACCCCGAGGCCTTTCGCGAGGAGCGGGCGGTCGACGGCGAGCAGGGTGAGGATCAGGACGGGGATCCCAGTACCGCCAGTTCCGGCCAATCGGTCCCGCGCAACGACCCGCGACCGGGCGAGGGGGGTCTCAGGGTACCCGAACGCGAGGCCTTCGGGCTCCGAGGCTGGGTGCTCGTCGGCGTTCTTCTACTAGCCTTTCTCGTCGTCCCCGCGATCATCCTGTTCGTCCCGCCCGCGGCGCTGCCCTTCGAGGTGGCCTTCCTGATACTCCCGCTGGTACCCGCCTTACTGCTCGGCGCGGTCGCGGTCTGGTCGGCGCTCGGCGGCGCTGTGTGAGAGCATGCCCGCGGTCGGCACTCACCTCGCTCGGGGGCGTCCCGCCTCGATAAGTCCGACGAGGACCAACATCGCCGCTACGGTGAGCAGTGCCGTCCCGAGGTGGAATTCGATCGCCCCCGCCCGGGGAACCACCAGGTCGATGGCCCCGAGCGCACTGGAGAGATCCAGCAGGACGATCGCCCCGAGCGCGGCGAGCCCGAGGAGCACGACGACAAACCCGCCCATTCGTGCCATGTATTAGGTTACCACGTCATCTCGCATAAGCGTTCGGGGGACGAAAGTCGGAACCGATCGAACCCGGAGACGCCGAACGACCTCAAGGGTTTAATGGCTGGTGAGCAAACCCTCATGGCATGGTCAAGGACTACACGACGCTCCGGGATCCGAACGCCGAGTACACGATGCGCGAACTTTCCGCCGAGACGATGGGCGTGCAGGCCAAACGGGGCGGCGGGCGCGACGTTACGATCACCGACGTTCAGACGACGATGGTAGACGGCAACTTCCCCTGGACCCTTGTCCGAGTGTATACCGACGCCGGGATCGTCGGCACGGGCGAGGCCTACTGGGGGGCTGGCGTGCCGGAAATAATCGAGCGGATGACGCCCTTTGTCGTCGGGCAAAATCCCTTGGATCTCGATCGCCTCTTCGAACACCTCGTCCAGAAGACGTCGGGCGAGGGCTCGATCGAGGGCATCACCGTCTCCGCGATCGCTGGGGTCGAGGTCGCGTTGCACGATCTAGCGGGTAAGATCCTGGAGGTGCCGGCCTACCAGCTCCTGGGAGGAAAGTATCGCGACCGGGTCCGGGTCTACTGTGACTGTCACGCGGGCGATGAATCCGAGCCCGAATCGAACGCCGCCGAAGCCGAACGTGTGATCGAAGATCTGGGCTACGACGCCCTGAAGTTCGACCTCGACGTACCCTCGGGCCACGAGAAGGACCGCGCCAACCGCCACCTGCGCGGCCCGGAGGTGGGGCACAAAGCCGAGATCGTCCAGGCGGTCACCGAGCGGATCGGCGATCGGGCCGACGCGGCCTTCGACTGCCACTGGACCTTTTCAGCAGGGAGCGCGAAACGCCTCGCCAAGGAGATCGAGGACTTAGACGTCTGGTGGCTCGAAGATCCCGTGCCCCCGGAGAACCACGACGTCCAGCGCGAGGTGACCCAGCACACGACGACCCCGATCGGAGCGGGCGAGAACGTCTACCGAAAACACGGTCACCGCCGCCTGCTCGAGGAGCAGGCCGTCGACGTCGTCGCGCCGGACCTGCCGAAGGTCGGCGGGATGCGCGAGACCCGAAGCCGTCGAGTTCCACTCCTACGAGCTGGAGTGGTGGGACGACCTTTACGAGGGCGCACCGATCATTGAGGACGGCCGTATCGAGATCCCTGAGGAGCCCGGATTGGGCCTGACGCTCGATATGGACGCCGTCGGGGACCACATGGTCGCAGGTGACACCCTGTTCGACGAGGAATAGTAGAGTAACTCAGTTAATAGATGTCGATCAATAGGATCACTTCTGTATGAATTTTAGAACGTACGAAGACATACCAGCAATCGATCTCGGCTGGAAGGACGAGAACCGGAAGTACGCAGGTGGTGAGGGTGTGATCATGGAGAGGACCTTTGAGAACGATGTATCACGCGCGATAATAGAGAACGCTGGTATTTGCCTACAGATCGTCTCGGAACTCGTTGCTTCCGTCTCTGATGAGCCTCCCGAAAGTCAGATGGTCAATAGTATCTGTTGGCAGGCTCTTCGTGATATGAAATCAAGTCTGTTTCTGGCTATGTCGGGACACTACCGATCCGCTTTCGTCGTCCAGCGTGGGGTAATTGAGGTCGTAGGTTCTGCAGTATTCTTCGCTCATCGTATCATAGAAACCGAACAAGAGGGGTGGGAACAACTGACAGCTTGGATCAATGGTGAAAAAGACGCGAGTCCGAGTTTTCAGGAGATAATGGGAACGTTAGCCGATGTGGTTCCCTGGTTGAGCGAGAGCATCTATACTTCCTTACAGGAAGACAGGGAATTCGGGAACCGGTATGTCCACACACCAATCGGTGACAATCCGTTCGAGGTGCTCTTTGACGATGACAGTGATAGCCTTCTAATCCGAACTTGGTCTTCCCACTACGATCTAAACGAGCTGAAGACATGGTATGTCGGGTTTGTCACCGATCTATTCTACCTAGCAAGTCTTACATTAGAATTCCACAATAGTGTGGGACCGATATCCGAATCGTTCGACACTTTCCTTCAGTGTTATAGTGACATTGCTAGCGACGAATCTATTCGAGGAGTTCAAACAAACATAGAATCCGATCTTTAGCCGACTGTCCTCAAGTCTCCATAAAAGGATAACTCAGAGCCAGTCAGGTAGGTCCTCGCTGTCGGCCTCTTCGACCGGAAAGAGCCGCGAGTCGACCCAGGGTGCGAACAGCGAGTGCGGGACGAAGAAGTCCTCCCCGTCCCGTTCGATCCGGGTCCTGCGTTCCTCGACCTCGTGTACGATGAAACAGTCCTTTCGGTGGCGATCACAGAGCCCCTCGCCAGCTTCGAGGTCGGCAATGACGTCCGGTATCGATTTGTCCTCAGCTTCCATGAACCGGCTACAGGCGTGGCCGTCCTGTTTCTTTTGCACTCGATCGCCTCGCTCCGAAGCTTCTCCGACGGAGGCCATCGAACGTCGACCGCAAACGTTCAATTCCCTCCGTCGAGAACCGACATGTATGAGCGCGATCGCCGACGTTCTCGATCGACTTCGCCGGCCGACCTCCACCGGCGCGAATCGCTGTCTGCCCTGTACGGCGCTCAACCTCGGCGTGCTCGCGGCCGGTGTCGCGGCACTCGTCCGCCGAAGGCGTCGCCGTTCCGCACTGACGCTCGCGGTGATCGGAACGGGTGCGATCCGGCTCCGAGGGTATTTCGTTCCCTACACGCCCCGGTTCGCCCCCCGACTCGTCGCCGCGCTGGGGGTCGAGGAGTTCTTTCACGCTCGCGACGAACGCGACGCGCTCGAAACGCCCGGCAGCCCGGGCTCGATCGACGATAGCTACGACCGCCGAGACGCCTCCGGAAGGAGTCCGGACGACCGCGAGAAAGACACCGAGTCGGACGGCGATGCGACCCTCATGACCCTCGTCGAGAGCGGAGTCGTCCGTCCCGACGGCGAGGACCTCTCGCTGGCCCCCGAGGTTCGCGAGGAGTGGCGAGCCGAGATCGACTCGCTGCGTGCGCTCGCGAGCGCGGACCTCGCGGCCGAACTCGAAGCGAGCGTGCCGACGGTCACCGAGACCAGAGTAATCGACGACGAGCGGGCCGAAAGGGAGGGTCGCTGGATCGCGCTCGGCGACGGAAGCGAGATCGCGGCCGAGTCCTGGCTCTCCCGGCCGATCGCGATCGGCGAACTCGCCGCGATCCGTGCGCTCGAAGCGTTCGATCTCCCCTTGGAGAGCCGGTTCGCCGCCGCCCGCCCGCTGCGCATGTTCTTGAGTGCCTGCCCCGACTGCGGGGGACGGGTCGAGGAGAGCACGACCGCGACCTGCTGTGGCGGGCCTACCAGCCCGCGTCAGGGTCCCCGGGATGTCCTCGCCTGCGCCGAGTGTGACGAACGGCTGTTCACTTTTCCACAAGCGGACTGACTCGGCCGATCGCTCCCGACCGCCCGCTTAGTTCCACCGGGACCGTGGCGTCCTAATCGTTGCCTTCGCTCGCTCGACCGCCGAGTACCGAGCGCATAGTTATCACCCGATAGCCGATCGAAGAAAGCGGGCAGGGCGAACCAGCACGTACCGATCGCGACGCGCACTGTCGTCATCGACTGGGGTCATGACGCTCTGCCCGCCGTTCTCCGGTGCTCCGACGACGAGCCACGGAGGCGTCCCTCGAATCCGGTACCGTCCGCCGTTCCGCCTCCGACCGCCCTCATCGCTTCGCGTCCGCTTTCATCGCTATTGCATCGTCCGTCTCGGCCTCCCCCGTTCGCTACTCATGGCACGATCGCCATCGCTCAGCGGTTCCCCACTTCCGATAGCAGGGGGGAGATGGCCACAAGAGTTAATATCGGATTACACTCGGTCGTGAACGGGCAGGACGACCGAGACTGAGACGGGTCCGAGGTGGTTCTATCCGGGGAACCGAGCGTGGCTGCCCGTCCTGCCCGCGTGCGCCGAACCGAACGCACTCATCGGAGTCTGTAGGGAGTTCCTACCCATCTGCCGTGCCATACCGCCGTCCGTCCGGCCTTCGACACCGTTCGTGGCCCCGCTTTCGAGCGGCCGGTTCGCCCGCGTTACTCGGGTCGGTCTCGGATCGGTACGGACGTTCGGACCGCTCAGCGTTCGGCGGGGCCGGCCGCGAGGTCCCCCTCGTAGACCACGCCCCGTTCGCCGTCGATCGTGAGGGCGGTGCCGTCCTCGATTCCCTCGGGGAGGGTGGTGTCGCCGACGAGTGGGCAGTTGAGTTCGCGTGCGATCATCGCGGCGTAGCCGGTCATTCCCTCGTGAGCATCGATGATTCCCGCGATCTTCTCGACCTCCCCGGTGAACTCCTCGTCGAACCCGCGGTCGAGCGAGACGATCGCTCCCTCGGGGATGTCATCGAGATCCCCGCTCCGGAGCCGGTAGACCGGCCCGGTCGCCTGGCCGGCAACGACTGAGCGGCCGCTCGCGACGATCTCGGCGGCGACGTGGATCTTGAGCATATTGGTCGTGGTAGCACCTTCGAGTTCGGTCATCAGCCCGGCGAGCACCACGACGGTATCGCCCCCGCCGACCGCGTCGGCGTCGATCGCGGCCTGGACGGCGTTGCGAATTACCGTATCGGTCCCCTCGCCGGGCCCGGTGAGGGGCGCGTGGCGCGCGGTCGTCCCCCAGGACAGGCCCAGCCGCCGCCGCACCCCTTCGTCGGGCGTCGTGGCGATCACGGGCACGTCCGGCCGGTATTTGGCCGCTTTGAGCCCCGTATAGCCCGATTCGGTCGCGGCGACGACCGCACTCGCCCCGAGGTCCCGCGCGAGGTATCGTGCGGAGCGCGCGAGGACGTCCGTCCGGGACTCGCCCGGATCGGGGACCCGGTCCTCCCGGAGGGTGGTGTACTCCTCGCTGGCTTCGGCCTCACCGATGATCTCACCCATCGTCTCGACGACTCTCGTCGGATGGGAGCCGATCGCCGTCTCCCCCGAGAGCATCACCGCGTCGGTCCCATCGAGCACCGCGTTCGCGACATCGGAGGCCTCAGCGCGGGTCGGCCGGCGCTCGGTCGTCATCGAATCGAGCATTTCGGTGGCCGTAATCACCGGCGTCCCCTCGTCGTGAGCGAGGCCGACGATACGTTTCTGGATCATCGGGACCGCCTGCATCGGACACTCGACGCCCAGATCGCCCCGCGCGATCATCACGCCGTAGGCCGCCTCGATGATCTCCTCCAGGTGGGAGATGGCGTCCGCGCGCTCGATCTTCGCGATTATCGGGACGTCCATGCCGAGGTCCTCCAGAATGCCACCGACCGCATAGACGTCCGCGGCCGAGCCGACGAAACTCGACGCGACGAAATCGACGTCGCGATCGGCGGCCATCTCCAACTCGCGGCGATCGCCTTCGGTGATGACGTCCAGTCCCAGGTCCACGCCGGGAACGTTCACCCCCTTCCGACCGCCGAGTTCCCCGCCCGTGTCGACCCGCGCGCGTACCCGATCGCCCTCGATTTCGAGGACCGTGGTCTCGATCCGGCCGTCGTCGAGCAACACCCGATCGCCGGCCTCCGTCGCGGCGATCGGCACCGAGAGACCCACTTCAGTACTGCTCGCCTCGTCGCCGACGAGGAAGTCGATCTTCGAGCCTTCCTCGATCCGTACTGGATCGTCGAGCGCGGCGGTGCGGACCTCCGGCCCGGGCAGGTCGAGCATCGTCGCCAGCGGGGCGTCCTGGCTCGCATCCACGTCCTTGACCCGCTCGATGATCTCCGCGCGGTCCTCGGGCGTGCCGTGCGAGGCGTTGAGCCGGGCGACCGCCATGCCGGCGTCGGCCAGTTCGGCGATCGTCTCCCGATCGTCGGAGGACGGTCCCAGCGTACAGACGATCTTCGCGTTGTGTGTTTCCCTCATAACTGATACCTGTTATCTCGATAGAGCGTTATAAAAACGTTCGCGCGATCGGTGTCGATCGGCTTTCGGTCGGTCGAGAGCGAGACGCGAACCGATCGCCGATCCCATCCGACCTACAGGACGATGCTCTTCTCACGGACGAAACGCTCGATGCTATACCCGAGTCCCTCGCGGCCGATCCCCGAGTCCTTGTTTCCCCCGAAAGGGATGTCCCCCAGGCCGTGGGAGGGCGCGCCGTTGATGCGTACTGCGCCCGCGTCGATCCGCTCGGCGACACTCATCGCCCGGTCGTGATCGGCGGTGAAGACCGCGCCGTCGAGCGCCAGGTCGCTCTGGTTGGCCAGATCGATCGCGTCCTCGGCGTCGGCGATCGTCGTCACCGCGACGACGGGGCCGAACTGCTCCTCGTGGACGATCCGTGCGTCGCGGGGCACGTTCGCGAGCAGCGTCGGTTCGATCGTTCGGCCATTGCGCTCGCCGCCGCGTACGAGATCCGCTCCCTTCTCCAAGGCGTCCTCGATGAGTTCCTCGACCCAGTCGGCCTGGTTCTCGGAGATGAGCGGCCCCACCGCCGTACTCTCCTCGAAGAGATCGCCGAGCTGCCAGTCGTCCATCTCGCCGTCGATCCGCTCGACCAACTCGTCGTGGACCGCCTCGTGGGCGAGGACTCTGCTCACTGCCGAACAGCGCTGGCCGGCGTACTTCAAGCTCCCCTTCGCACAGGCCGCCGCGGCGCTCTCCAGGTCGGCGTCGGGGAAGACCACTGCGGGAGCGTTCCCGCCCAGTTCCATGAGCAGGTTCACCATCCCGCTCTCGCGGGCAACGTGTTTGCCCGCGCCCGAGGAACCGGTCATCACGATCGCGTCCACCAGATCCGACCCCGCGAGCAGGTCACCGATCTCGCTCGCGTGGCCGGGCACGAAGTTAAAGGCACCGTCGGGCACGTCGGTGTCGGCGATGACTTCGGCGAGGATCGCGGCGGTCGCCGGCGTCGCGCTCGCGGGTTTGAGTATCACGCAGTTGCCGGCCGCGAGCGCGGGTGCGACGTGCAGCGCCGTCGTCATCAGCGGGTAATTATAGGGCGCGATCGATAGCACGGTTCCAACCGGTTCGCGCTCGACGAACGCTTCCCAGCCCTCGTGACCGCTCGTCGTTCCCTCGATGTACTCCCCGCCCAGATCCCGGGTTTCCTCGATCGCCCGACGGAACCGCTCGACCCCCGAGTCGACCTCGCCCCGCGCACTCGAGATCGGCTTGCCGGCTTCCCTGACGATGGTTTCTGCGATCTCCTCCTTCCGGTCTTCGAGCCCGGTGGCGATTTCCTCGAGCCAGGCGACCCGTTCGGGAATCGTCGTCCCGCGCATGGTCCGCTGGGTCTCGCTCGTGGCCCGAAGCGCGTCTTCGGCCTGCTGTTCGCTCGCGGCGTCGACGCGCGCGAAGACCTCGCCGTCCTCCGTGAGGTCCGCGACCTCGATGACGCCCTCGGAGTCGACCCACTCCCCCGCGACGTACGGCTGCCCTTCGAACCGTAGCGATGCTGTGGCCATGCCATACCCTGCGAGCCCCACACACAAGAAGTTTACTCGTGAGCAAATAAACACACGTGCGAACACGGGTCACGAGCGGGGGGAACGGACGGTTGGTCGAGCGCGTTGGCCGCGGGGACGCGCGAAGTATGGGGTCGGAACTCGACTGTCTCCCCCCGGTCCCAACCTCTCGTTCGTCGCCCTGCGACCGGTTCGGGCCGATTCGTTAGGATCCGTTAGTTCTCCTCGGGCGTGCCCTCGCGGTCGACGTGGATCTCGTGGGCTTCGACGTCCTCCAGTGCGGCGACTCGGCCCCCGACGCTCACGGTCTCGCCCTCGCTCGTCTCGACGTCGAGCGCGGCGGACTGTTCGTTCGAGGCGAGCGACGCGCCGACGACCCTGCCGCTCACGGTTAGGTACTCGCCGCTCAGGATGTCCCGCCCTTCGATCGTCGCGGTGAGGTTGTCGTCGCCGGTGGGTTCAATTACGGCTTCGCGCTCCGCGAGGTCCTTGACACACCGGCGGATCGAGGCGTATCGCCGCGGGAAGCTCCCTTCGAAACCGTTCTCGGCGAGCGGTTGGGCGGTCGTCCAGAGCACCGTATTGAAAAACCCGGTGAGGAGGAAGCCGAGCGCCGAGCGATTGAACACGACGCCATACCGGTCGCCGTCCCAGGCGACGGCGTCCTGGGTGGCGTAGGTAGAATAGTTGCCGTCGGCGACCGCGAGCACGGGCGTGGTGATCCCGCGGCGGGCCCGGGCCCGGGTCGCGACCGAGCGGTAGTCGAACTCCTCCGTACTAAGTGCCTCGGCGGCGGGGGTCACGAGCAACTCGATCGTGACGCCGGCCTCCCGCCGGGCGGCCAGTTCGGACTCGTATCGCTCGAGGAGATCGGGCGTCAGTGAGAGGACGAGTTCGTACTCCGCGGCCTCGATCACCGCCTCGACGTACCTGAGGATGCTCGCTCGGGATTTGATCAGCGAGACTGCGCCCGTCTCGCGTGCCGGCTCGGTGTAGCGCGCCTCGAGATCGGAAATCAGCGCTTCGAGGGAGTCGTGCATGTCGGCGAAGGCTTCTTCAGGGTCGACCGCGAGTACCTGGATCGGCCGGGATTCCTGTAAGGTGACGAGGCCGCGTTCGGCGAGGCTACGCACCGTATCGTACACTCGGGGCTGGGGGATCTCCGTCCGGTCGGCGATCTCCGAGGCGCTGAGCTGGCCGTGTTCGAGCACCGCGAGATAGGCGTCGATCTCGTACTCGTTGAGATCGAATCGCTCGCCGACACGTGCGAGCGCCCCGCGCGGGTCGTCGGAACTCATCGCCCGATCGACGACCGCCCGTTCAATGAGTACTTCGATCCGAGTACCGACCGTTCGCCGTCGATGCCCCGCTGCCGGGCCCGGGCTCGGTGGCTGTCGGCCGTCTCGATCGGTTCCCCGCGTCGCGAGCGGTCAGTACCGTACGATCGAGTACAGCAGTACTAATAGCCCGGCGGCGAGGACGAAGCGCTCGACCGTCTGTAGCCCGACGACCTCGCCCCCGCCCAAGAGGTACGGTCCCCGGACGAACAGCTGGTAGACGATCTCGATCGACAGCCCGATCGTCACCAGCCCGAACCCCACTGCCGCGCTCGTGAACGATCGGTGCCGGCTCCGTCGGTACGCCGAGACGCTGAGAACGACCAGTGCGAGACTGGCGAGGAGCGCCGAGAAAACGGCGGCGAAGAGCCCGAGTAGCTGCACCGAAGACATCGACATGTGCTAACGTCCGGAGTCCGGTCGGATGGGTGTTCCCATTGGTTTCTCGACGATCGATCGACTACTCCGCTCAGTCGGCCGCCCCGCCCGCCAGGTCCTGCCAGAACGCCTCGAACTTATCGGTGAGGTCCCGTCGGTACTGTACGTCGACGCCGAAGGCTCCCTGCTCGACGATCATCGAGATCCGCTCGACGCTCGCCTCGAAGGTCCGGTAGTGGTTGCCGTCCCGATCGGGTTGGGTCTGCTCGTCGAGCAGGTCCTGCTCCGATAACGCGTCCGTTCGCCGGTAGACCGTCGAGAGCGACATCCCGCATCGATCCGCGAGTTCCCGGGCGGACATCGGTTCGCGTCGTGCGTGGGCGAGCAGACGGCAGGTGTCGTACTGGCCGACGAGATCGAGCACCTCATCGGCTTTCCGTCCTTCCTCCTCGTCGCCGGTCGCCCGTTCGTCGGCGTCCAGTCGCTCCTCGGCGTCCGACCGCTCGTTTTCCTCCGAGCGTTCACCGGTCTTCGACCGCCTCTCGCTCACGGCGGACAGAACTACGCTTGCACATATAACTACGTTCGTAGCGTGGTCAACGCTATTAAGAGGTGAGGAGCGAGGCGCGGGCCGGTGGACCGTTCGTTGGTCGCGTTCCCAGCGGTTGGGAACGCGCTCCGGGGTTGATTAGCCTACCACCCGTCCATGAGAACGTAGCAGAGCCCTCGCTTGCCGGCAGGCGAGTTCGATCGTCGCCGAACGATCGCCCGACGATACCCTACGACACGAGACAACCACCATGTATACCCTCCGCTTCGCTAGCGGGGAGCACGAAACGTTCGGCTGCCTCGCCTGTAATCGGTCGTTCGTCTCGAAGCGGGCTCTCCAGCGACACTTCGATCGGAATCCATCGCACGAAGGGATCACGATCACCGGTACCGACATCGAGGGTGCCGACCATCGAGACGGCAGCGAGGAGCTCTCCGAGAGGGTCGAACGGTGATCGATCGAACGCCCGATTCGTGTCGAGTCCGAAATCGGTTCGCACCGTTTCCTGTCGATCCATCGAGTCCCCCGCGGCCGATCCGGAGCACTCACTGATCGATCCCCATAACTCGCCGCCCCTCGTTGCGGTCCCGGCTGCCCACTCGGCGTACCGCCGCACAAATTAGCGTTCGTGCTCGTCGTCGTGCTCGCAGCGCTCCCGGTCGCCCGGGGCTTCGCTATTGCCGAAGATATCGGCGCGGGGTTCACCCTACAGCACCGCCCAGCGAGAACGAAACGGTGATTGCGGCTCAGCCGAGCCACTTGTTTCTCTACGGCGAGAACGGCAGCCTCCAGTACGACGAACACCGCTACGAGAACTACTGGGACATCGATCCGAGTCCGGCCGGCAACCGGACGGTGTTGCTCGCCGCCGGTGCCGAGGCGGAGAACTGTGGGGCCGAAGGCTATGTAGATGGAAGCCGGAAGCATCGACATGAACCGACGGGATCGGCTCGACTCGCTGCTCGCAACGCGGGACCTCGAAGCGGCGTGGTTCGCCCGCCCGAACTCATTCGCCTGGCTCACGGGCGGTAGCAACGTCGTCGACCGCGAGTCGAGCGTGGGCGTGGCTGCGGCGGGCTACGACGGCGAGTCGGTCTCGGTTCTCACGAACTCGATCGAGGCCGACCGATTGGGCGACGAACAACTCCCGGCCGAGGTCGATATCGCGACGTTCCCTTGGTACGAAGCCGACCTCGCGACGGCCCTCGCCGACCACAGCCCGCAGCCGGCCGCCGCCGACTTCGAGGTGCCGGGCCTCGAGGGAGTCGATGCCGGGTCCCTCCGCCAGCCGCTTACCGATACCGACGTCGGTCGGTATCGCGACCTGGGCACCGACACCGCGGCGGTCCTCGAAACAGCCTGTCGGGACTGTCGGGAAACGACGACCGAGCGGGCGCTCGCCGCCTCGCTTCGGGGTGAACTCGCGCGATGGGACATCGCGGCCCCGGTCGTGCTCGTCGGTGGAGCCGAGCGCGCGCCGCAGTATCGCCATTTCCCGCCGACCGACGCCGTGCTGGGCGACTACGCGCTGGTCTCGGTGACCGCGGAACGCGAGGGGCTGCACGCCAGTTGTACCCGAACGGTGGCGTTCGACCCGCCCGACTGGCTTCCCGACCGCCACGATGCGGCCATGACCGTCGACGCCGCAGCGCTCGACGCTACTCACGAAGTCGCCCGCCGAGAGGACCGAGCGGGCACCGCGGGGGAGGTCTTCGAAGCCATCCAGGAGGCCTACGACGCGGTCGGCTGGCCCGGGGAGTGGGACCACCACCACCAGGGCGGCGCGGCGGGCTATGCCGGCCGGGAGTGGATCGCAACGCCCGACAGCGACGCGCCGGTGACGCTACCGATGGCGTATGCCTGGAATCCCACAGTGGAGGGTGCAAAGAGCGAGGACACGGCGCTCGTGACTGAAGACGGCATCGAGGTCCTCACCGCGACCGGCGACTGGCCGACGACCGAGGTCGAACCACCCGAGAGCGACCGCTCGCTCGCGCGCCACGACGTGCTCCATCGGTGAGGACGGTTCGTCAGGACGACCCGACTCCAACTCACACCGTGCGCCTCGCTCGCTTCTCAGGGGTCGTTACAGTACTCGGGCTGGGAGGTACGGACTCGGCTATACTCTTTTTCCCGTCCACGACCCACGATCCGAGGATCCACGGTATGACAGAAAGGAGGCACAAGAGCTTTACTGAATTATTGGAAAATGTATAGGTATCGAAACGTCGCTATGACCGCAAAGGTCGAAGGGGGAACCGACGTAGACGTAGTTCACTCCGCTCGGCGGTTGTTCCTCGGCAGCAATTTCAGACACTGGCTCATCGCAACCA
Organism: Halobacteriales archaeon QH_8_64_26; assembly: GCA_003021725.1. Classification (GTDB taxonomy): domain Archaea; phylum Halobacteriota; class Halobacteria; order Halobacteriales; family Halococcaceae; genus PXQR01. The sequence continues at coordinate 5,031 of PXRA01000050.1, read as the reverse complement.
CCACAGCCATCCTCGTCAGTCTCTGTATCGTCGTTATCCAATTTGCCGTCGTTGGACCGCTGCTCCCTGGATCGGCCTATCGGTGGTCCCCGTCCGGCCTGCCTTCGATACTGTTCCTGCTCTGCTTGGTCGTTGTCGCAGCGATTTACTCACACGCTGGCGGTGGTCTCCTCGACTGCTGTGCGATTTTCCTCCTACCACTGTTTATCTCGAACGTAACGTTCGCGAGCGTAGCACTGAGCATCGGTGACCCGATCCCGATCTGGGAGTGGTCGTTCGGGTCTCAGTTCGTTCCTTACCTCGGAATGGCCCTCTATAGTGCATTAGTGTGGGGAATCCGCCTCGGTACGCTCGGGTTCGTGTCGGGAGCAGTACTTCGGCTACTCACTCGAACGAAATCCAATTAACGTGAAAGCTGATCTACTACACTCGCTCACCGCTCATCGTCTCCCTCAGGGGAGCAACCGCCGCAGCCGCGCGAACAACCCCTTCCGGGGGTCACCGCCGACCTGATCCGGGTCGACGTCGCCGCTGGGTGCGCTTGCTTCGAGGCCGCGTTTCGTCCCGCCGTCGCCCGCCGCTGAGGACGCGGCGTCGGCCTCGCCGCCAGCATCGGTGTCGCCCGCCCCGTCCGTCGTGTCCGCCCCACCTCCTCGATCGTCCGTACCCTCGCTTCCCTCACCGGCGGCCTCCCGTGCGCGCTCGAAGAGGCTCTCGGGGTCGTTGATACCGTCCTTGACGGTGCCTTTGATCACTGGCACGTCCGCGAACCGGTCCCGGTTCACCGACGTGTCCGCCGCGATGATGGCCGCGTCGGCCGCGCTGATCTGCTCACTGCTCAGTTCGTTCTCGGCACCCATCGCGCCCTGGATCTCGACGGTGATCTCATGGCCCTCGTTGTTGGCCGTTTGCTCCAGGCTCTCTGCGGCCATCTGGCTGTGAGCGATCCCGGTCGGACAGGCTGTCACGGCGACGAGTTTCATGTGTCTTGCACCTCCTTTCGCGTTACTATATCGCTTACCTCCGCTCTCGTGGTCGCACCGAGCGCGCGCTCGGCGAGGGCGGTCGCCCGCTCGCGATCGATCCCTTCGATTTCGGCTTTCACCTCGGGGATCGTTACGGCGCTCGTGCTCAGTTCGTCCAGTCCCAATCCCACTAGGAGTTCGGCGAGCGCGGGATCGCCGGCCATCTCGCCACACATCCCGACCCAGGCGCCGGTGCCCTGTGCTCCCTCGACGGTCGAACGGATCGCGCGCAGCACGGCCGGGTAGCGCGGGTCGTGCAGCCCCGTGACCCGTTCGTTACCGCGATCGGCGGCCATTACGTACTGGGTCAGATCGTTCGTCCCGATCGAGAGAAAGTCCGCCCGCTCGGCCAGCTCCCCGGCCATCAGTGCCGCGGCGGGCGTCTCGACCATGACGCCGAACGCCGGGCGGGCGTGCTCGATGCCCTCCCTATCGAGGTCGGCGAGTACGGCCTCGAATCGCTCCCTCGCGTCCTCGAACTCCTCGATCGCGGCGACGAGTGGCACCATCACACACAGTTCCCCCTCGCCGCTCCCGGCGGCCCGGCAGAGCGCGCGCAGTTGGGTCTCGAAGAGTTCCCCATCGGGATCGAGCGATCGCCTGATGCCACGCTCGCCCAGGAAGGGGTTTTCCTCCCCGGGGAGGTCGAGATAGGGGATCGGCTTGTCCCCGCCGACGTCGAGCGTTCGGACCACGACCCGCCCCTCGGGGAAGGTATCGAGCGCGTCAGCGTAGGTCTCGCGCTGTTCGTCCTCCTCGGGCGGCGCGTCCCGGTCGAGAAAGAGGAATTCCGTTCGGTAGAGCCCGATGCCGTCCGCGCCCCGATCGATGGCCCCCTCGATCTCGGTCGGCCGGCCGACGTTCGCCGCAATCTCGATTTCCTCTCCGTCGGCGGTGCTCACCGGCTCGGAGCGAGTATCCACGTTTTCGCTTCGCTTCATCCGCTCTCTGGTTGCCGCCCCCGGCGAGACGACTATTCTCTCCTCCTCGCCGTCGACTGCGATCTCCTCGTCCTCTTCGATTTCCGACAGTGCGTCGCCGACCCCTACCACTGCCGGGATCGCGAGCGACCGGGCGAAGATCGCCGCGTGGGAGGTTCGACCCCCGGTAGCGGTGACGAAGCCCCGCACCTGCTCCGGGTCGAGTTGCACGGTGTCGCTCGGCGTCAGCCGGTCGGCGAGCAACACTGTACCCTCCGGCAGGCCCCCCAGGTCGGTTCGCTCCCGGTCCAGTAGAACTCGAAGCAAGCGGTCGCGAACGTCACGGAGGTCGTCGGCGCGTTCGGCCATCCGGCCGTCCATCCCCTCGAACTGCGAGATAGGCTCTTCAAACGCTCGCTGTACGGCGTGTTCGGCTCCATAGCCGCCTTCGATTGCCTCGCTCACGCCCGATTCGATCTGTGGGTCACCGAGGAACTGGATGTGAGCGTCGAAGATCTCGGATTCACCCTCGCCGACTCGCTCCCGTGCTCGATCGCGTTCAGTCTCCAAGTCCTCGCGGGCCCGCTCGCGGGCGTTCTCGAAGCGCTCGCGTTCGGTCGCGGGGTCGAAGTCGGCGTCGCTTTCGCCGTCGCCCTCAGGGTCGGGGTCGGGCAACGCGAGGTCGGCGTCCGGGCGATACCACCTCGCCGTACCGATCCCCGAAAGCGGCGTCGCGCCGATCCCTGTCAGTTCGCGTTCGTCCACGACTCATTCCTCCTCGCCGTTCGCTTTGCTGGTGTTTCCCTCACTCTCACTATCGCCGTCGCACTCCCCGCTATCACCGTTTTCCGGCGTCGAGAGCACCTCCTCTAGGGCATCGAGCGCGTCCTCGCTTTCCTCGCCCTCGGCGATCAGCTTCACCCGCTCGTCGTGGCCGACCCCGAGGCTCGTGACCCCGAGCATGCTACTGGCGTCTACTGGTTCGTCCTCCTCGTTTCCCCCGCTATCGACGGCGGCCACCCTGATTTCACAGTCGTGCTCGTTCGCCGTCTGGACGAATTCGGATGCCGGGCGGGCGTGAAGCCCCGCTTCGGGCACTACCCGCACGAGCCGTTCGGCCATCAGTCGATCGCCTCCCCGAGCACCGCCTGGATTCCCTCGGGGCTCTCGGCGTCGTACAGCCCCTCGCGGACCTCCTCGTGCATCAGCGAGCGCGAGAGCGAACTCAGGATTTCGAGGTGATCGTCGCTGCCGCCCTCGGGGACGAGGATCTCGAAGATCAGGTGGGCCGGCTGCTCGTCCATCGAATCGAAGTCCAGTCCCGCCTCCGAGCGACAGAAGGCCACAGAAGGCTCGCTCACCCCGTCGGTCTGGGCGTGTGGAATCGCGATACCCTTACCGACGCCGGTCGTAGTCTCGCGTTCGCGCTCCCTGAGCGCTTCTAGTGCGTTTTCGCGATCGTTCACGCGGTCGTTCTCGACGACGAGATCGAGCAGGAACGCGATCGTCTCGTCCTTTTCGGCTGGCGGTTCCTCGAGCGTGATCTGTGCGGTCGGTAGCAATCGGTCGATGTCGTAGTCCATGATGTGTGCTGTCTATCGTCCGCCGGGATGGCTCCTAAAGCTATTCCCGACTCCAGTGGTCGTCGTTCGATGCCTCCGATCCCCCGGGTCCTTCCCATCCGTTTCAGTCGCCCGGCGTTCCTTGGGTACTCGTCTCCGTCCGTTCGAGGTCCGCGACCGTCACGTCGAAATCCGGTTTCAGCAGCGTCGCGAGCACCGCGGTCACGAGCGTCCCGAGCGCGATCGCTCCGAGGAATCCGAGTGGCTGGTTCGACAGCGGGATGACGAAGATCCCGCCATGCGGCGCGGGCATCGACACCCCGAGGGCCATCGAGGTCGCGCCGCCGGCCGCACTGCCCGCGACGATCGCCGGGATCACCCGCAGGGGATCGGCCGCCCCGTAGGGGATCGCACCTTCGGTGATGAACGATAAGCCGAGCGGGACGGCGCTCTTTGCTTGCTCGTACATCTCGGCGGTGTACTTCTGTGGGGCGATGAAATTCGACAGCGCTAATCCCAGGGGAGGAACCATCCCGCCGATCATCACCGCGGCCATCGGCTCGAAGATCCCCTCGGTAATGAGTCCGACCGCAAAGACGTACGCGACCTTGTTGATCGGCCCGCCCATATCCAGAGCCATCATCCCGCCCAGGATCGCGCCGACCAAAAGCGCCTGCCCGCCCTGTAAGCCCGTCAGGAAGGCCGTCAGACCGGCGTTCGCGATCGCCACGGGGACTCCGAGCACGAAGATCACCAGCGGCGAGAGCACCGCCATCGTCAGGACGGGTACGATCAACACCGGCATCATCGGCTTGATGACGTCGGGTACGTCCCGGCTTTTGAACCAGCGCGCGACGTACCCTGCCAAGAGGCCCGCGGCGAGCGCGCCGAGGTAGCCCGCGCCGGCCTCCCCGCCCGAGAGCCCGACGACGTTCCCCGCGGCCACGAGGACCCCGCCCTGCTGGATGATGTACGACAGTAGGAATCCCGGCGCGAGCCCCGGCCGGTCGGCGATCGCATACGCGATATACGCGCCCAGGATGGGGACCATGATCGTCAGTCCCGCGTTCCCGATCTGGGCGAGGAACCATCCAAGCGTGCCCGTCGCCTCGAAGACCGACTCGACGTCGCCGAAGACCGACGCCGCGGCGTAGCCGAGCGCGAGGAATATCCCGCCGATCGTGACGAACGGGATCATGAACGATACCCCGGTCATGGTGTCTTCTTTCACCGACGTGAGGTAGCCCCGGAGCGCCCGTTCGGTCGTGTCTTTCGATGCCATGAATTGTCTACCACGGCCGTTGCCGCTGACGGTCGAAAAGTCCTTCGGATGTGCGCGTTTCTGATCGTTTCCTATCGGAATGGCTATCGAGCGTTCACGCCGGGCCACGTGATCGACGTACCCGTCGCCTGTCGGCGCGGCCGTAGCGATCGCTGCGATCCGAGCGCTACGATCGAGCGGCTCGGAACACCCGGTAGGCCACGGTCACGCTCGGACGATCGTGACGGGGACCCTCTCGGCGT
>PXRA01000043.1 GCA_003021725.1 Halobacteriales archaeon QH_8_64_26 | reverse complement strand
GTTCGGCGAGGCGGAACGCGAAGCCCTAGAGGACTTCCGGTCGATGAACAACTTCGAGAACCACTCGACTGCCGTGCTCGAGGACGCGATCGCCCGCGGATGGAACGCGGCCGAGGGACGCGGTGAGGAGCGGCTGATCGACGCCGTTTGGCACGGTCTATCGAGGCTTGAACGGAAGTAAACCGGACTACGCCGCCAGCCTACCAATGGACGGACTGGCGACGGCATTGATCCCGAAGGAGACCTCTCATTCCGAGAAGTCGATCCGTCGGCCTACCAGGACGGCGAGCACCACGACGCCACCGACCGCCGCGATGAGGCCGATCGGAAGGTTCGTTTCGCTGCCTGGACCGCTCTTGCCGTTACCACCCGTCCAGTCGGCGTCGAAGACGCGCCCGTAGTACGCGCCGATCTCCTCGCCGTCGAGCGCGAGAGCGACCTCGCGGTTCTCGCGGACGGAGTTGTTGTTCCAATTGAGGCTGCCGACGATCGCCGTCTCCCGATCGACGAGGACGCCCTTCGCGTGGATCTTCGCGAAGCGATCACCGGGATCGGCGACTCGGGCATCGAGCGAGAGGTTCTCGGCCTCGGCCCGCCGGTTCAGCCACGCCGCCATCGCTTCGTTGTCCTCCTCCGAGTACCAGGCGCTGCTGAGGAGCACCCGCACGTCGACGCCCCGCTCTGCCGCCCGAAACAACGCTTCGACGAACGGTAGGTCCCGTGAACCGATCGAGGCCTGGATCACCGCGATCGATTCGTTCGCCCGATCGAGTTCCCGGAGTATCGCACTTTCGGCGTTGTCGGGCGCGGCGAGCAGTGTCGTGCTCTCGACGGGTACCGACCGCGCCTCGAAGTTAGTGGGGTAGCTCTCGTTCGCCAGTGTCTCCTCGGTGAACGTTCGTCCTTGCCGGAACTTCCTCCACGAGACCGTATCGCGCCAGCCGATATCAGCCTGGAAGATCGCTGCGAGCCGGTTCGCGATACGCGCGCTCTCGACGACGACGCCCCACCCGCGGCTAGCATGGCCGCCGGTGCCCGCCGGCTTCCAGTTCTCGGTGGTGACGAGCGCGCTATCGTCGACGACGGCGTACTTCGGGTGATGGAAGTCGTAGCGGGCGTACGGTCCGCCCAGGACTTCGATATCGACGTCAGTCTCGCTCGCCGCGAGCGAGTCGAGCACGCGGGCCTGGGGAGTCGAGATGGGCCCGCCGTAGTGCAGCACCGACCCGCTGCGAGGCGAAGGAGTACCCGCCGATTAGGATACGCCTTTCCGCGCCCCGGATCGTCTCGATCGGTACTGAGGGTGCATCGGGCAAGACGAACGCCCGGGCAGTCGTCGCCCCCGCCTGAGTCGGTTCGAAATCGGTCGCGCCGAGGGGCACCCAGCGCCAGCTTTCTTCGATACTATCGCTTCCGTCGGCTTCGTCGCTCCCGTCGGTGCCGTTCGTTCGACGGAACACTTCGGCGTCGGGCGCGTCCTCGTAGCGAATCGCGTCGATCGTCTCGTTGCGGTACTGGAGGGCGAGTTCGTCGCCGCCGTTCGCGAGGCTCACCGAATCGTCGAGCGCGAGCACTGGACGGGAGGTGAGATTGCCGGCGATAGTCGGCTCGGCCGTAACCACGACCCGGCCGCCGACCGTTCCGTTACCTAGCCGGACGACCGTCTCGCCGTCGGTGAGCGTCCAGCCGGTGAGATCGGTGCCCCGGGGGAAGAACAGGACGACGAACTCCCCGGCATCCCCATCGGCTACCGGGTTCGGGTATACTGCCTCGATTCGTCCGGTCTCACTCAGCGCAGTCGCGTTCGTCTCCGACCCACCTTCGGCGACCGATACCGGCACCGACGAGAGGAGAACTGCCAATATGAGTACGTAGACGAGGGACCGGCCCGACACGAGTCGTGGTGGGTCCCTTCCCTGATTTAAATTCTCAGCTCCGATCCTTCGTTCTTCTAGCGACTCGATTGTCGGCCGATCGGTCGATCGACCTATCGGTCCGGCCCATCGGCCGGCTGCGATCGCCCGTTCGTCCCAGTGCTGTCGTTTGCTCCATCGTTCGTACCATCCGCTCCCTCGCCCGTACCGTTCGAGCGGACGATCCGCACCGATTCGTTCGGGCCAATGACGACGGTCTCGACGACGGTGCCGTTCTCGTTCACCCGCTGGACCACGATCCCCTCGCCGCTTCCATCGGCGGGCGCGGCCGTCCTGCTCGGCCCGCCCGCGTTGGCGGTATCGCCACCCTCGCTCGCGTTCGTGCCGACGGTGCCCGTGACGCTCGCGTTCGAGCGGAGGAACCGCTCGACGCTCGCGGTGGTCGAAAAGGCCCGGACGTCCGTGCTCCGAGCGTTCACGAACGCGACGTAGGAGACTCCTGAACCATCGTTCGGGACGATTCGTACCTCCCAGTGCAGTTGGCCGTCGACCACCGCCGGGACGGGTTCTGCGGGCGTGAAACTCCCCCAGCTGAGCCGCGAGAGGTCGGCGTCCTGGCGGACGAAATCGGTCGCCTTCCGCGCACCGACGAGTGACTCGTTCGGGACGTAGCGTTCGTAGCTTCCCGTTCGGGGATTTATATTCCAGACCTCCCTGAGACCCTGGGCCTCGCCGTAGGGCTCGACCGCGATGACGTAGCGAGGCCCCTTCGCCGAGAGCACGAAGAAGGGCTGGTCGGTCCCCTCGCCGGGGACCTCAGCGAGTTCGATCTCGCCGCGATGGGAGCCGATCACCGAGAAGGTATTCAGGATGCCGTTTCTGTACTTCGTCGCGGCGACTTTTTTCCGTGCGAGCGAGAAGGGATAGAGTTTCTGCTCGCGCAGTGCGGGATGGGCACGGGCTTCGTTTGGTGACAGCATCTCGATGCTCCCGTTCGAATCGAGCAACGCGACCCCGCCCCACTCGGGTGTCGTATAGGGCACCGGCAGCCAGTGGAACTCGGGGGTCGTGTAGGGAACGGCGACGTACTGCTCGTCGGTGCTGGGATCGATCACCATGAAGGGGTCGTGGTAGTTCGCGAGGTACTCGCCGCGTTTCTTCAGCGTCCAGTCGTAGTTGTTGTACCACGCCGTGCCGATCCCGGCGTCGATGTCGGCGGGCCGGGCGTCGACGTCCGCGTTCTGCTCGGTCATGTCCACGAGAACGATGCCGTTCTGATCGAGCGTGTAGCGATTGCGAACCCCATCGGGCGCGAGGGCATAGGACCAGTAGGGCGTCCCATTATAGACGGTGATGTCCCCACCCGTCACGCGATAGCGGGGGGTCTGGAGGGTGTTCGAGGCGTAGCGATCGGCGACCGCGCGCGTGACGATCCGCGGGCTCGTGGGATCGGACTCCTCGAGCGTGGCGCTGCGCTGGGCTCCCGCCATGGTCTCGGCCGAAAGCGTCGCGCCGGCGTACCACCCGCCGACCGTCGAGACGACGAGAACGAGGACGAAGCCAGCGACGAGAACGGCTCGAATCGTGAACCGACTCGGCAGGCCACTGCCGAGGGAGATCGCGGCGAGCACGGTGAGCACGAGGACCCCGACGAGGACGAGCCCCGGGGAGGTATACAGCCCGTAGACGAGGGGCTGGAGCCACGGTCGGGCGTACCAGGCGAACGCGAGACAGGCGAGCAGAACGACGAGGAGGGCGATCGGGCCCGGCGACGGGACGCCGCTCGCAAACGACGGGACGTCGGCGGTGTACTCACTGGGGTCGAAGCGGGAATCGCTGGCGGAGGAATCGCGACTCATCGATCGTTCGTTCTTCCGAGAGCGTGATAATAAGGTCTCGGCAACAAGAGGGTGGTCGCCCCTTCTCGCCCTCCCGAATCACCCGTTTTCGACCAGTAGGGTCGACGCAAGGAGGGCGATCGAAGCGATCGGCGTCGGTTACGCGGGTTGTTCGCGCTCGGCGTTGCCCGTCTCGCCGTCCTCGCTGCCGAGCGCGCGGGCGGCCCACTCGGCTTCCGACTGGACGAGATACGAGCGGTCCTCGGTGTACTGGGTCGCGGCGTCGAGGGCGTCTTCGGTGCCGATTTGAGTGAGCGCCCAGGCCGCACTCGCCCGGACGGTATCGGACTCGTCGTCGCGCAGCACGTCCGCGAGCGGGGATATCGCCCGGGTATCGCCGATCTTCCCGAGCGCGCGGGCGGCCCGGCTCCTGACTTCCTCGTTCTCGGCGACGAGGCGATCGGCGACGTGCTGGGTCGAGTCCTCGGAGCCGATCTCACCGATGGCCTTGATCGTCACCTGCTGGAGGCCGGGGTCGTCCTCGCCCTCGATATAGGGATGAAGGGTCTCTAAGGCACGGTCGTCGCCGATCTTCCCCAGTGCTTCGATGGGTGCTTTGTTCCGGCGCTGGGCCTGCTGGTGCATGACGTCGAAGGCCTCGGTGGCACCCATCCGCCGGAACGCCTCGATGCAGTGTTCCTTCATGAACGCCGAGCCCAGCAGATCGAAGGCGAGCAGTATCGGCTCGACTTCCTCCCGGCGTTCATAGAGCTTGATCGCGTTCCACTCGGGCGGGAAGTCCCTCTTGTTCTCCGATTCGAGCACGTCATAAAAGCCCTCGTAGGCGAGTTTCTCCCGAACCGAGAGGTCATCGAACGCCTGGGCGTCCTCGATCGCGCTTTCTAAGTCGGCGGTCGCGTCGAGCAGCGCGGCGATCGCCCCCTCGTTTTCGTCGGGGTCGAGATCGCTTCCCTCGATGTCGCTCACGACCGTATCGAGCGCGGCCAGCAGCGACTCGATATCCCGATCGACGCTCACGTCGATCGGCTCGTACTCGAAAACCTCGCCTTCCTCGTCCTCACCACCGTTGTCGGCGTCCTCGGAGTCGCCGGCCTCGGCGTCCTCGCCGCCGTCGGTAGCGGCCTCTTTCTCCTCGTTTTCCTCGGCGGTCGATTCGGCGTCGGCGAGATCACCGGGATCGGTATCGAGGATACCGTATGCCTCCCCGAGGAAGGCCTCGACGGCGTCGGCGATCTCCGCCTCACCCTGGTCGGTCCACCGGGTATCGGAGATCGTCGCGTGTGCGTCCTCGACGTCGTTCACGGCGTCCTCGGCGTAGGGACCCCGGGCGTCTTCGAGCGCGTCCCGTAGCTCCTCGAGCTTCGATTCGAACTCCGCACGCGGGTCCTCGGCCTCCTCGTCGTCTTCGTCCTCGTCGGGTTCGGGAAGGTTCGCTTCCTCCAGATCGGCCTCGATCGAATCGAGACGTTCCTCTACGTCGTCGAGATCCGCTTCGGTCTCGGCGTCCCCGAGCTGTGATTCGACTTCGGTGAGACGCTCGTCTATGACCTCGGCGTCGGGCCGGGCCGGCATCTCGGATCCGTCGTCGCTCGCCTGGTCGGCTTCCGCCCCGTCCGACGAGGTACCCTCGCTTTCCTCGCTCTCCTCGCCCTCGTTGCTCATGTACTCGGATCTGGGCCGCTTCGGACAAAGAGCGTTTCCCTTCCTCGTGCGACGCTCGCCGGGAGCCTCTCACGAACTCGCTGCGACGGGCCACTTCGCCGGATTCCGGAGCCCGATAGCAGGCGCGATCAGGGGCCCTCGGAGGACGGCGACCCGCGGGCCGCCCCCCCCGAGGGGGAGCGAGCGGCGCTCGATTCGCGCCGGTAGAATCGCGGCCCGAACAGCAGATAACAGCAGGCGGCGACCAGCAGCGCGCGGGGGAACAGGTGGCCGGCGGCGGTCGGGATCGCGATCGCCAGCGCTTGGACGACGCCCATCACGAGCGCGTCGCGGGCACGCAGGTCGGGATAGGTAAACGGCGCGGTCATCAAAACGGCGAGGACGGCGGTGCCGACGAGCAAGACGTTTGGCTCCATCAGGCCGGCGAGGTAGGCCGCCCCGAGCACGGTCGCCGCGAGCGTCGTCTGTACACCCTCAGTGTGGGAAACGCCGAGATCGTCGGTCGTATACAGCCCCAAGCGCGTGACAGCCATTACGAGAAACGCCATCGCGACCACTATTGGGAGAACGAGCTCGGGTGCGAGAGCTAGTCCTCCTTCCGGGGTGGCGATATAGAAGACGAGCAGCGCCGGCGCGACGCCGAAGGAGACGACATCGGCCAGCGAGTCGAGCACGTCGCCGACGGGGGTATGACCGTAGGCGCGGGCGAGTACGCCATCGAGCCCGTCGGCGACGGCCGCGAGCAGAACCAATCGGGCGGCGAGCCCTGGGTCGATCGGCGCTGCGATCACGGCCAAGAGGCCGAGGGCGGCGTTCGCGATCGTGACCCCATCGGCGAGCCCGAGCCGACCGACGAAGCGCGGCTCCATCGTCCGGGCGTTGGTCAGCGGTGACTTACTTCTTTGTTTTCCGGCCAGCGCTACTACACATATCTCGTAGCGAACGATCGATCCGGAAATAATCTACAATAATCCGTATCAGACACCGGTAGCGGCGACGGCGGGAGCGACGGCGGTTCGGAGACCACGCCGACGGCGACGCCGTCTGGCGACGGTGGTGACGGGAGCTCCGACGGGGAGTAGACCGAGACGAACACCGTCGAGATGACCGACGAGCTCGCCTACGAACCCAAGCGGATCCAGGTCGAGGCCGGCACGACGGTGACCTTCGAGAACATCGGCAACGTCAGCCACACTGTCACGGCCTACGAGGACAAGCTCCCGGAGGGCGCAGAGTACTTCGCGTCCGGTGGCTTCGATTCGGAGCAAGTAGCCAGGAACGCCTGGTTCGGGAAGGCAGGAGGCGTGATTTCGAGCAACGAGACCTACGAACAGGCCTTCGAGGTCCCCGGTCGTTACGAGTACTTCTGTATCCCCCACGAGCCGGCCGGGATGGTCGGTACGGTCGTCGTTGGACAGTAGGCACGAAAGAAGCGAACCAGCCGCCACGGGACGGCTACGGTCGCGGTGCGGTCTTCAGCGGGACGACTTTTTAGTCCAGGTTTTTGCCGCGCTCCCTAAGCGAGCGACCGTAGGGAGCGAGCGGGACGCGGCAAAAAAGTGGGTTCTCTAGACCGCGACGTCCTCGCTATCGACGTCAACGCTGGTTTCCTCTTCTTCCTCGACTTCTTCGGGGTGGGCTTCGAGGGTGACCTTCTGGATCTCGACGCGGCGCAGCGGGTAGATCGTCTTCGCGTCGCCGTAGATCGCACTCGACAATCGGCCCTCGATCGCGTTTTCCATGAACTCCTCGTAGCTGCGTTCGTTCGCGGCCTCACGGACCTGCTCGGCCATGATCGCCCGGATCGCTTTCTGCTGGCTGCGATCGGCACGACGGGTCGCCAGCGCGACCGGCTGGACGCGAACCCGGTGATCGTCGGCGGTGCGTACCGAGAGATAGGCCTGGATCTTCGAGGCTCCACGGCGGGTGAGGCTGCGTAGGTAATCCCGCGTGAGTTCGTGGCGGATCAACTCGGTGTAGGCGCTGTCGCTGCCGTAGTCGGTGATCCGGAAGGTGAGTTTCGTCTCGTTCTCGCTGGCGTCGTTGCGCAGGTCCCCGAGCGTGGTCTCGAAGGTGCGCCCGAGAAGCTTCTCGGGGTCGTCAGCCGGGGTCCTGCCGAGCTCGGCCCGGTCGAAACTCTCCGGGGCGAGAACGGTGTACCACCGCTTTTGTTGGCGCTGGCGCGAAACCGATCGTTCGCTCATAGCTTGCCTGTGTCGCCGCCGGTGTTATTCCTGTCGTTTCGCGCTATCGTCGGCCGCGCTCGAACCTTCCTCGGCGGTCGCCACCGTCGCGACCCGAATAGCGACCCCGAGGTTCTGGACGTAATCGTCAACCGTCGACTGGAGCCCGCCGGCTGACGCGCGCTCGACGCGGGTTTCGAGCACCTCCCCGTCGAGGCGTACGTCCATCTCGGGAGTGTTATCGGGTCCCAGTGCCTCGGCGATGACCGCCGGGTCGGCGTTTAGGTCCGCGAGATCGATGCGGATCGTCGCCCGCCCGCGTCTCACGAACGATCACCGACAGTGGCGTCGGCTCGGGTCTCAGTACGGGCGTCGTCGGCTCGATTCCCGTCGGCGAGTGTCGAGCGAACGGCCGCGACGAACGCCTCGGGATCGGCGTCGAAGCGGGCCGCCGCGGCGCGTTCGGTACCCCCGCCCGCGCCGTCGAGATCCCGCGTCGCCTCGGCGAGGAGGGCCCCGAGCGCGCGGTCCTCGGTCGCCGAGAGCGCGCCGATACCGTCGCCGACGACGAGCGCGACCGGTTCCGGCGATCGGTAATCGCGAACCAGGCGAGCGATCGTCGCGACCGGCGCTGTCCTACCGTCCCCGTCGGTTTCCTCGCCGCCGCCTTTCTCACCCCTTCCTGTGTCTTCGGTCCCCGCGATGGCTCCGAGTCGGGCGACACAGAGCCCGTCGTAGCGGGCGACCGTCGCTTCTCGGAGCGCGGCGTGGGCTCGCCGGGCGTGGGCCCGCCATGCGTCGAGTGTCGTCTCGCGGACGTCGTAGCCCAGAACGAGCCCGAGGCCGGTTCCCGGGCGTTCGGCAGCGACGCAACTCAGCACGTCGGCATAGCCACCGAGAGTTGCGACGGGCGTCGAGCCGGGAAGGGCTATTGGCCGGAGTGCACGCTCGATCGCTATGGCCCCTCGCGGGGAGGTTCCGTCGGCGTCGACGGTCGCGAGCGCGAGCAACGAGGCGATTTCCGTACCGTCCCCGTCGTCGGCGAGCGGGCCGCAGCGCTCGCGGACACTTTCGAGATTCCCCGAGAACGGCGCGTGGACGAGCGTTGAGTGCGCGAGGCCGTCGGGGACTGCGGCGGTCGGGACGGCGATACCGGGCCGACGGTCGCCGAGTCGACCGCGTTCGCGCGCGCGATCGAGGAGGGCCTCGTTGGCCTCGGCGAACGACCCGTCCCAGGGATCGCGGCCGTCCCGAACGGCGGCTGCGACGCTGCCGGCGAGCGCGAGTGCGGGGTCGGGATCGTAGTCGAGTTCGCGAACGACGTCTACCGCGGCGAGGCTCGCTGGCGGGGGTTCGCCCGGCAGCGCGAGGCTCTCGCCGTCGCTTCCCTCCGGCGTGGCGGCGTCGTCGATACCATCGGCTGGATCGGCGACCCCGACTCGAACCACGAGATCGGCGTCGGTCGTTTCTTCGCGATCGCTTCCGGGACGCGAGACCGTCGCCTGGAAAGGGGTATCGATCGTGGCGAGCACCCTGGCGAGAAGTCCCGTCGCGGCCAGCGCGTCGCCGTCGGGACGATAGAACAGCGAGACGAACCCGGCCTCGGCGAGTCTCGCGGCGAGCCGCTTGACCTGTCCGTCGCCGAGAAGCCCCGCCGTCGCCATCTATTCCAGAAGTCGTTTCGCGACGTCGTAGCTGTACCGGAAGTCCGCGTCGAGTTCGTCGCCCCGATAGTAGTTCACGAGGCGGCGGACCTTCGCTTCGGTGTTCTGGAGCGCGCGCTGGTTCTGTGCGTCGCCCGGGTGGCGCTCGCGGTGTTCGCGCAGGCGGACCGCTCGCTCCATGAGATTACGTAGGTCCTCGGGGATCTCGGCTGCGGCGTTGTGTTCCTCTAAGATCTCGCCGATCTTCTTGTCGGTCGCGAGCGTGACATCCGGGACGGGCGTGCCCTTCACGCCCTCGTCCCGCAGGATCATGCCGATCTCGCTTTGGCTGTGGCCTTCCTCGGCCAGCGAGACGACGCGTTCTTCGACGTCCTCGCTATCGACGTCGCTCCACTCGGGGGGGTCGTCGGCCACGGGCTGGTCCGAACTGGACTGCCCGCGACGGCGGGTATGCATTCGTGCCATGATTGATTCGAGGGAGGACAAGGCCGTTCGACGGGAGTACCGAAGATCCAGTCGGATCGAACGGCGCTCCGCTACACTACCGCAATCCCAAGCCGCGATCGATCGATTGCGGCGGGGTCGGAGTTGCGGCCGTGTCGTTCCCGACGATCGATACCGGGCTTTCGGGCATAAGGATTGCTACTCCGCGTCGGAACCCGGAGATACGAGAGGCCAGGCAGCGGAGTCGGCGTAGTCGAGTGACACACGAACGGAGCCAGGCAGTACTGTAGCTGCGCTGGTGGAGACGACTACCGATTCTGTCGCTTCGATAGGTTTAAACAGCGCAGCGAGATAGCAGAACACATGGCAGCGGGCTCGTAGATCAGTGGTAGATCACTCCCTTGGCATGGGAGAGGCCCCGGGTTCAAATCCCGGCGAGTCCACTTCCCCTTTATATGCCGTTTTCGACGGACCAAGGCCTTCTAACGCCCGCTGAGTATGTCATTGTTGAACTCGGGGAGGACTCGCTACGAGTCGTGACGGGGGTCTCGCTGACTTCGATCCGCGTGACGCACATCAGACGGTAGTGCGATAATCAATCAGCCGTTGATGTCCTCAGAATAGCTGGCTGGTCACTGCTCGTCCGTACTCAATTGTTCAAGCCGGGATTCGAATTCCTCGTCATCAATGTCTCCTCGTGCATACTCTCGCTTTAGCGAGGCTCTCGCGTGGTCTTCTTCGGCTGGCTTTCGAGAGTGTTGACGGGAAAGCCAGTACCCGAGTCCACCAACGACACCGAAAGCTGTCGTAAAAAAGCCCGCAGGAACAAGTATCCGCCACCCGTGGCTGTCTCCAGTCATCATAGGGGGTTGGGACTCTCCCATGTGGCCGTCACCACCCATACCGCTTCCCT
>PXRA01000042.1:1510-18793 GCA_003021725.1 Halobacteriales archaeon QH_8_64_26 | reverse complement strand
GGCCTCGGTGTTGCACAGGTGAACACCGGCTTCTCGTACGTGGGCGGCGACATGCTCGGGCTCATCAGCGTCCCGACCGGGACCATCCCCCAGATCACCCTCATCGCGGGCATCACCGCCATCGCGACGCTGTCGGTCGCGGCCGGTCTCGACGGCGGGGTAAAACGTCTGAGTACGATCAACCTCTACATCATGCTCACGCTGCTCGGCTTCCTGCTCATCGCGGGGCCGACGCTCTACATCGCGGGCTCGTTCGCGGAGGGACTCGGGGCGTACCTGAATAACTTCCTGGCGCTGAGCTTCTTTACCGGTGCCGTCGGCGCGGGTGCCGGCGCGACGCTCGACGGAACGGTCTCGGCGTGGACCGTCTTCTACTGGGGCTGGTGGATCGCGTGGTCGCCGTTCGTCGGAATGTTCATCGCACGCATCTCGAAGGGCCGCACGGTTCGCGAGTTCGTGCTCGGCGTGCTCATCCTGCCCTCGCTGTTCTCGGCGGTCTGGCTGTCGACGTTCGGCGGGAGCGCAATAAACAACGCGCTGTTCGGCAACGGTGCGGCGCTTGCGACCTACAACGAGGTGGGTCAGACCGTCGCAATGTTCGCCCTCTTGGAACAGTTCCCGCTCGGTGTCGTCTCGGGTCTGCTTGCGACCCTGCTCGTGATCACGTTCTTCGTTACGTCGTCGGACTCGGGGTCGCTGGTCATCGACCACCTGACCTCGGGCGGCAAGCACGACGTGCCGAAAAGCCAGCGCATCTTCTGGGCGATCACCGAGGGCGTCGTGGCAGCGGTGTTGCTCCTAGGCGGCGGCCTAACGGCGCTCCAAGCGGCGGCCATCTCAACGGGGCTGCCCTTCGCCTTCATCCTCTTGCTCATGTGTTATACGGTCTACCTCGGCCTTGACCGCGAGTACGAGATCCTAGAATCCGAAGCCTTTGCCGACCGGATCGAACGGATGACCGAAGAGGGCGAGATCGAAGTCGACACCACCGGCAGGGAGACGGTGACGGGCGTCACCGACGGCGACTCGACGACGAGCGACGACTGATCGCACGGCTCGTCCGCTTTTCACTCGGTTTTCGTTTCGGCGATCGACCCGCTTTCATCGGTCGACACTCGATCAGCGACGCAAGCGCGACCGATCGATCTCCCACGCTTCCCATCGGTGCCGATGATCCGTCTCTAACTTGCACGAAAGTCGTCTGCGCGTCAGGCGGGTGCTGTCGGTGTCGGCCGGGCGTTCCGTTACGATACGAGTTCGTCAGGAGTACTTCCTAACTTGCACGAAAGTCGTCTGCGCGTCAGGCGGGTGCTGTCGGTGTCGGCCGGGCGTTCCGTTACGATACGAGTTCGTCAGGAGTACTTCCACTCGTCATCGTGGCTCCGTGTGACGCTCTCGTCGTCGGCCTCCTCGTCGGCGTCGGTCGGCCATTCGATCCCACCGGTCAGGCTCCGGTAGACGAACGCGCTAAAGGCTACGATCATGAGCACCAACACGAGGCCGGCGACGATCGGCAGTAACTCGATAGCGGGACCGAACACGTTGCTGCCGAACGCTCCCCCTTGCAGGACGAGGTATTCCATGCCGGTCGATCGTTCGCCATAGTCATGAGCGTTGTCCTCACACCACAGCCGACGACGAGTGGGCACGACGAGAGCCGATCAGAACGGGACGGATCAGGCGTCCGGGTCGGTATCGGTCTCGACGCCCCGCGAGTCGTGAAACCACCGTCTCGCCGGCCCGCCGACACCCATCGAGACGACGACGGTCCAGGCCGCCAACGCGAGGAGAACGGTCGGGAGCAGCCAAACGGCCGCACCGATCGCCGCGCCGATGGCCAATCCGGGCCACAGTTGACGGTCGCCCGCGGCGTCGGTGAGCGCTGATCCGACGACGACGAACCCGAGGCCGGCCAACACTAGCCACACGACGGCGATGACCGCTAAGCCAGCCGTCGTGAGAAGCGATCCGCCGACGCCGACCGCCGTGAGTTGGCTGAGACCGTAAAGTCCGAAGAAGGCGACGAGGCCTTGGGCCAGCGCGCCGTACCCGAGTGATTTCAGTGGATATTCCATCGTGGCCTCGACCGACCGATCGACGAATCCCTCCGAGCGAACCAGCAACGCACCGCCGAACAGCAGAACACTCGCGAAAGCTACGACCACTCGGATCGGCGTCGCAACGTCGGCGATGGCGGTCGGATCGACGAGCCGTGCGACGCCCGTTCCCGGGAGTACCACCAGCACCGCCATCGTCACCGCTAGCCACCGCCGACGTGTCGACTTCATGGTAGCTAGTTACACGGTCCGCCGGGAAAGGCTGTCGGAAGACCCGACGGCCGCTCGTGTCCGAACGCAAGCAGCCGGCGATCGAGTCGGCTGTCCTGCTGTCGTCGTATGAATCCACGCTGTTCCGGTGGCCGACTCGGCCGTCGAACGGCTTCGAGATACGCTCGGTCTAGCGGACGACTTATACCGGTTGCGCTCGTCACTGATGCTATGTCCGGGAAGCGCCAGCAGCTCACCCACATGGCACACAGCCTGGCTGAAACGGCCAAACGTGTCGGGCATCTGTTGGCCGAACCGCTCAGGGTCGACCCGGATATGGAACTCAGCCTGTCGATACCTGACGCACAGACCACCGCCATGAGAGGCGACGTCGGGTGGTTCGACCGGCCGCCTGCCGTGGTCGAATGCCGGGAGTGTGAGAGCGAGGTCTACCAGCACCGACCCACGACCGATATCGACTGCCCGGAGTGCTGGCGCGAGTTCCCCTGCGAGGAGTTCCCGGAGCTAGAACTCGTCCATCTAGTCTGTCCCGTCTGTCAGGAACAGATGAAACACGGACGGCGTCATCCCCAGCAGTTCGACGTCCCCGAATGGGCGTCATGTCAGAACTGTCGGTACCACTGGGAGTTCGAACACTTCTGACTCTCGGTACCTCTCCGTTCGTATCGCTGAACGGATCGGAGATCGGGTCTTCGGGACGGCCGCCACGGGTGTTTTCTACTGGACGACGAAGCCAACCTATACCTTCTCGGAGATTATTCGATCGCGATAGAGCCATACAGCGATGTCCAAAAAAGTCGCGGTGCCGCTGGCGATACTGGCTGTCGCGCTGATGCTCGTGGCGCTGGGAGCGATGACGGTGGGTGAGTTGGGGGTCGCCGGTGTCTGTTTCCTTTCGGCGAGCATCGTTATCTATCTGCGAGAAACGAGAACGTAGACCACACAGGCGAGAACACTGATCGGTGCACGAACACCGGTCCGTCGCGGTTCCCGGCAGTACGACTCTACTCTTCGGCCTGTTCCCGGAGCGATTGTGTCAACTCGTACGCGTCCACTACGTCCGGGTCGTAGCCCAACCAGACGGCAAGCACGCAGGACGTGACGACGAACACTGCTGGAAGTACTACTAGGACAAGGACGACCCCACTCAGAAGCGTCACGCTCCCGCTCCGGACCGCGAGCGCGATGGCGAGTACGGCGAGGACGACGGCCGTCGCAAGGCCGGACGTGAACGCCGCGTCCGCGTCCGGCCCTGGGGTGGGCTCCGAAGTGCGCATTGTTCCCGGATAGGCACGCGGGCCTTTTGAACCTCGCGGCGACCCGCCGGAAGCCTCTCGTCGGTATTCACGATGTCGAGCCGAAAACCGGCAGTAAGCCGGACGATGGCTCGAGTCCGTTCGTCCCCGAGTTATGTTCCGGTCTTCTGCTCTCTCGGTCGGACGCGCGCCGATTCAGACATCGTTCCACCGACGGGAAACGCTCCCCATCGGCGGAACTCGGCTCGTGCGCCGCCTGATCGCGCCCCGTCAGCCGCCGCCGTATCACTCCGCCGCCGGCGCATTACTGAACCGATCTCGACGAGCGCTGGGTGATGTGACGGAACCACATACTGGTACCGCCCGTTGAGGACCCGTGTTCGAAAGAAGGGTGGTAGCCACCGAGCAGCGGGGTCAGATCCGTAGATGCGCCGGCCGATCGACGATTTCGAGCTGTCGGAGCAGCCCGAGTCGGTCCTCTTCGATCCAGATTTCGGCGATCTCACCGTTGTCGACCCGATACATCGCCATTCCCGTCCACTCGACGGTACGGCCGGTCGGCTCGACGTTCTGATACTCGCCAGTGTGGGTCCCGCGCACCGTGTACCGGACGGTGACGGTATCGCCCTCGGCGATCACGGCGTCGGCAGTCCCCGAGTAATCGGGGAACGTCTCGAAGTGTGCGTCGAGGAACTCGGCGATCTCCTCGAAACCGTGTAGCCTCTCGTGGGCGCCGTGTTCGACGACGTCTTCGGCCAGGACCGCTGAGAGCGCGTCTCGATCCCGTTCGTTGAACGCGTTCAAGTACTGTCGGACGACCTCCGTGTTCTCTTCGGGTGTTGACATCGTTTCACCTCTACCGTGGCGCTCCGCGTCCGTTGACCGTCGTTCGGTCTCCTCGGGAGCACCGTTCGTCCCATCGCTATCCATCACAATAATAGTTACCATGACACTAGGTCGGCGAGAACGGGTCCCGCCTCACCCGTGGCGCGATGGATCACTGACCGGCGTTGCCGTTCGGCGTCGGTGCGTGAACCGCGGTTCGGTTGCCCTCGGATGCGCCGTGTCGTATCCGTCGTGGGACCGGGGTCGGCACTCGTCCCGAACGGAGCTACGGTAAGAGGTCGAGCGCTACGGCGTCGACCGACGAGCGGCCTGAGGTCGGGCCGATGTTACTCATTGCCTCGCATCCGAACCGTCGTCACTGGGACGGTCGATGTCCGGACGACCTTCTCGGCCTCGCCGCCGAGAAACGCGCCGATTTGGCCCCGGTAGGCGGTCCCCATCACGATCACGTCGATGCCCTCGTCCTCGGCGTAGTCGGTGATCTCCTCGTGTATCGAACCGCTCTTCATCGCGGTGACGCACTCGACGCCGGCGTCGGCGGCGATGTCACAAACCTCTCTAGTCGTCTCCTCGCCGTGTTCCCGATACCGCTCTCGCATCTCCTCCTCGTCGTCCCTGAGTGCCAACGCACGGGGTGCACCCGGCAGATCGACGACGTATAACGCGTGGATCGTCGCGCCGAGCGCAGCCGCGAGTTCGATGGCGTGGTTAGCGCCTTTCTTCGCCGGCGCGCTTCCGTCGGTCGGAACCAGGATTCGGTCGTACATACTCTTGGGCTTCCTCCTGAACGGACATACAATAACCTTGTGGTTGGTTCGCTCAACCCATACAAATAGTGTGCGTGAAACCGCCCCACGAGCGAAATCGAGTGCCGCCCGACGACCCCCTTCAACGCTTACGAGCGGGCTATCCGAGGATCTTCTCGCGCTCGGGATCGAGTAGCGGTTCTTCCTGTACGGTCGCGGCGTAGCGCTCGCCCTCGTACTCGATCGCGACGTCGACGCCGGGTTCGGCGTACTCGGCTGGGAGGTAACCGTAGGCGATCGACTCGTCGACGCTGTAGCCGTAGTCGGTCGCGGTGGTGTACCCGAGGATTTCCTCGCTATCAGTAGCACTATCACCACCGTCGACGATCGGCTTGCCGCTCCCGACGAGCGCGCTGTCGTCCTCAATCGTCAGACAGGCGAGCCTTCGGGTAGCCTCCGAGTCGCTCGCCTCCAGTAGGGCCTCTCTCCCGATGAAGTCGGTATCGAGATCAACTGCGAACCCGATCCCAGCCTCGTAGGGGGTCTCCTCGGCGGACATATCGGTGCCCCATAGCCGGAACCCCTTCTCCAGTCGCAGGGAGCCGAGGAAAGCACCGTTGCCGAACGCGGCCATACCCTGATCCTGACCCGCCTCCCAGAGCAGGTCCCAGAGCTGCCCGCCGTATTCGGTCGGACAGTAGAGTTCCCAGCCGAGTTCGCCGACGTAGGAGACCCTGAGGGCGGTCACCGGGATGGAGTCGACGTAACACTCCTTCGCCCGAAAGTACCCGAACTCCTCGTTCGAGAGGTCCACATCGATCAGCGGCTCGAGGACCTCGCGGGCGTTGGGCCCCCAGACGCCGAGCCCGCACTGATCTGAGACGTGCGCGTCGATTTGGACGTCCTCGGGCGCGTGCTCGCGGATCCACCGGGAGTGCAGGGTCGTCGAGGAACCCCCGCCGGTCGTACAGAGGAATCGCTCCTCACCCAGCCTGGAAACGGCCATATCCGCGAGTACGCCGCCGGTTTCGTCGCACATCGGCGCGTAGCGCACCTGTCCGACCTCAGCGTTCATGTCGTTCGCGAAGAGGCGCTGGACGAACTCGGGCGCGTTCTCGCCGGTGATCTCGATGCCGGTATAGCGGGAGAGATCGTAGATCCCGACACCTTCACGGACCGCGCGGTGTTCGGCGGCCTGGATCGGCGACCAGCCTGTAGATTGCCACTCCGAGCGCTCGGGCACGTCGAGGTCGTACTCCTCCAAAAGGGACTCGTTGGCCTCGTACCACTGGGGCACCTCCCACCCACCCGAGGCGACGAACTCCGCGCCGAGGTCGTCCTGTCGTTCGTAGAAGGGGCTTCGCCGGAGCCCACGCTGGTTCTGCGGTTGCTCGTTGGGGTGGATCAGCTGGTAGACCTCCCGGTACTGGGTCGCGCCTCGGGCTTTCGTGAACGCCCGGCTGCCCGCGTGGGGTTGGAACCGGGAGATGTGTGCGCCGCTCACGTCGATGCGCTCGCCGTCGAGCCGCGGCACGCCCTCGGTCATCCATTCGGCCATCACGTCGCCGACGCCACCGGATTGGGTTACCCAGATCGCGAGCGCCCACCAGAGGCCATCGACGTCCTCGGTCTCGCCGACGATCGGCATGCCGTCCGGCGTGAAACAGAACATTCCGTTGAACGCGTCCTCGAACTCCGCGCCGTCGAAGGCCGGCACCAACTCGCGGGCGGCGTCGTAAGCGGATCTGTCGATGTCGGGGTGGGTCGGTTCGTAGAAGTGCTCCCCGGTGAACTCCCGGATCGAGGGCATCCGGTCGGACTCCTCGGGCGCGCGGATGTCCTCGGGATCGACCAACAGCGGCTCGTGGTCATACGAGCCGATGCCGTAGGACTCGCCGTGCTGGCGGAAGTACATCGAGAAGTCCTGGTGGCGCAGAATGGGTTGTTCGATCTCCTCGGTCGCGCCGGCGAGTTCCTCGAGGGGTTCGCTCACGAGGTACTGGTGGGCGCAGGGAGTGAGCGGGACGTCGACGTCGGCCCACTCGCCGAAGAGGGGGCCCCAGATGTTCGTGCAGACGAGCGCTTCCTCACACTCGATCCGCCCGTTCTCGGCGACGACGGCCGAAATCGATCCGTTCTCGACCTCCAAGTCCATCACCTCGGTCTCGCCGAAAAAGCGTGCGCCCCCGTCCTGGGCTCGCTCGGCCATGGCTTCGGCGGCCGCGACGCCATCGGCCCGGCCGTCGGTCGGGACGTGATAGCCGCCGTAGATCGCCTCGGGATCGATTACGGGGACCTCCTCGGCGACGGCTTCCGGCGAGAGGAGTTCCCCGCCCTCTAAGCCCCACGCGCGGCCGTACTCCCGTTTCCGCTTCAGGTGGTCCCAGCGGTCCTCGGTGTAGGCGACCTCGATGCCCCCACACCGATCGAAGGCTCCGAGGTCGGTATACAGTTCCTGGGTGTAGTTCGCGAGCCGGGTCATGGTCTCGCTGCCGGTCGTCTGGTAGACCAGGCCCGGGGCATGGGAGGTCGAGCCGCCGGTCTCGAACAGCGGGCCCTGATCGAGGACGACGACGTCCTCGCGCCCGCGTTCGGTTAGATGGTAAGCGGCGCTACAACCGACACAGCCGGCACCGACGACGACGGTCTCGGCTCGTTCGGGAAGCGTGGTCGTCGAACTCATTGAACGTACCTCACCCGAGCCCCGAAGCCGGCATAAGTTCGTGGGTGGTACTGTGAACATCACCGGCGGTGAGCCGATATCGACCGGAACCCGGGCGATCGGGCTGGAGGGCGACGATCGATCGAGACGCCGGTCGTGTGAGCCGAGCCCGCACATACAAGAACCGGGGTCCACCCAGTAGGAGACATGTCGTCGGTAGTGCCGCGGCCGGAAGGAGGCAAGGGCGTGTCGAAGGGGATCGGCGGATACAGTCGGGGTGGGGTCTTATGGGCCTGATCGTCGACGCGTACATCGCCCACCCGGACCTGGCGCTGACCCACACGATCGGGACGATTCCGGAGGGCTCGATCCGCGTCGTTCCCCACTCGGCAACCGACCCGGAGACGGGGCTCTTTTTCTTCCGAGTCGAGGAGGTCGAGGCCGAGGCCTTCGAGCGGGCGCTGGCGGCCGACCCGACGGTCGAGGAGTCCGCGCTCGCGATCGAATCGGACGCCGATCGGGTCTATCGACTGAGCCACACTGCCGAGACCGAACTGCTCTCCCCGCGGGTCGCGGAGGTCGGCGGGCTGATGCTCGAAGCTCGGAGCCGCGATCGGGGGTGGGTCGTCCGGCTCCAGTTGCCCGATCGCGACTCGCTCGCGAGCCTCTGGGAGCACTGCGAGGAGCGGGGGATGACCTTCGAACTCGAACGGCTCTACCGACAGGGCGAGTGGGAGTCGGAGGGCGCGACGGGACTGACCGCCGCCCAGCGCGAGGCGCTACTGCGAGCCTACCGGGAGGGCTACTTCGAGGAGCCACGCGAGACCTCCCAGGAGGAAGTCGCCGACCTGCTCGACATCTCTTCGACGGCTGCCGGGGGGCGGATCCGCCGAGGGATGTCGAAGCTCATCGAGACGACGCTTGCCGACCGGGAGGAAGAGGGGAGACGCTAACGGCGAGCGATACGTTTCCGGCTGGACGAGGGAGGCGGGGGTAGCAGTAGCTGCGAGGCCGCATCCGACTGAGTACAGCCCGCTCTCAGGCGCGTCGTTCGGCGAGCGTTACGACGTTCTCCAGAAGACTCGCCAGCGTCATCGGACCGACCCCGCCAGGAACCGGCGTAATGGCACTCGCTTTCGGCCGCGCGCTCTCGAAGTCGACGTCGCCGACGACCTCCTGTCCGTCGTCGGTCTCGACTCGGGTGGCACTGGCGTCCACGACGACGGTATCGGGCGAGAGCATCGCTCCGTCGACGAGCCGGGGTTCGCCACAGGCCGTTATAAGAACGTCGGCCTGCCGGGTTCGGGCCATCAGATCACTCGTAAAGGAATGACAGACCGTCACGGTGGCGTCGTGACCCGGGGCTTTCCGCCACAGCAGGTTCGCCAGCGGGCGGCCGATGGCAGTCGATCGACCGACGACCGTTAGGTCACAGCCGGCGAGGGCGATATCGTAGGCGTCGAGCAGGGTGAGGATCCCCCCGGCAGTCGCTGGCTTCACTACCGGATCGCCATCGACGAGCCGACCGAGATTCGTGGAGTGAAAGCAATCGACGTCCTTCGTAGGGGCGATCGACTCTCGGACCCCGAACTCCTCGACGTGGCTCGGCAGCGGGACTTGGACGAACACCGCGTCGACCGCTGTGCTCTCGCTCGCGGTCTCGATGGCGTCGTAGCAGCGCTCGGCGGGCGCGTCGGGTACGAGGAGGGTCGGACGGACGGCGATACCTACCTCCCCGCAGGCCTCGTGTTTCAGCTCCAGAAACCGTTCGGAGGCCGGGTCGTCGGTCATCGCGATCGTCGCTAACGTCGGCGTCGTGCCCTCGTCCCGCAGGGACCGTACTCGTCCGGCCGTTCGCTCGCGGCTCCCGGCGGCGACCGGTCGGCCGTCGAGCAGTTCCGTCCCCTCGGGATGGTCGCTCACGACTCGACTCGGGGCCGGAACGGATTAAACGTCGGGGCAGCGGACCGGTCGCGACCGACGGAGGAACTCGTAGAACCGGTGTGGAAGGGGAAGACGAGAGGACTGGTCCGGTATCGGCGACCGGCCGGCGGTCGAGACGACCAATAAAAACCCGCGTTTCAGGTCACACGAAGGTTCAAGGAGTGTTCGGCGAAACAGCGCTACACAATGGCCTCGATGGACGAATCACAGTCGCTCCCGACGGACTACGAGATCGCCCAGCAGGTGGACAAAGATCACATCACGGAGGTGGTCGAGGACATCGGTCTAGGGGCCGAGGACCTCGATCTGCACGGCGATTACAAGGCGAAGCTCAAGTTCGACGCCATCGAGCGGATCCGCGAGTCCGGCGGCGAGAACGGCGAGGTGATCCTCGTCACGGGAATGACGCCGACGCCGATGGGCGAGGGCAAAACGGTGACGACGGTCGGACTGAGCCAGGCGCTCAATCGCCTCGGCGAGTCGGCGCTGGGGGCGATCCGCGAGCCCTCGTTGGGCCCGGTCTTCGGCGTCAAGGGCGGGGCGGCGGGCGGGGGGTACTCCCAGGTCCTACCAATGGAGGACATCAACCTCCACTTTACGGGTGACCTGCACGCGCTCACCTCGGCGCACAACCTCATCTCGACGATGGTCGATAATCACATCAAGCAGGGCAACGACCCCCACATCCCGGTCAACTGGGTCCGGTGGCCCCGCGCGATCGACATGAACGATCGCGTGCTCCGGGAGACGGCAATCGGGCTCGGGGGCGAGGTCACGGGCGTACCCCGCGAGGACGGCTTCATCCTTACAGCTGCCTCGGAGATGATGGCCGTGCTCTGTCTCGCCGATAGCCTCGCCGACCTCAAGGAGCGCATCGGCCGGATCATCGTCGCCTACGACGACGACGGAACTCCCGTGACGGCAGACGATATCGAAGCGACCGGTGCCGTCGCGATCCTCTTGAAGGACGCGCTGAAGCCGAACGTCGTCCAGACGATCGAGGGCAGCCCTACCTTCGTTCACGGCGGGCCCTTCGCGAACATCGCCCACGGGACGAACTCGCTGATCGCCGACGACGTCGCCCGGAAACTCGCCGACTACGTCGTTACGGAAGCGGGCTTCGGCTCGGATCTCGGGGCCGAGAAGTTCATGAACGTCGTCTGTCGGTTCGGCGATATGGAGCCGGCCGCTGTCACGCTCGTCGCCTCGGTACGTGCGCTCAAATATCACGGGCTCGATATGTGGCCGGCGGACGTAGACGAACTCGACGCCGAGGACGTCGAGGCCGTTCGGGCCGGCTTCGAGAACCTCGACAAGCACGTCGCGAACCTCCGGAGTTTCGGCGTGCCCGTCGTCGTGGCGCTCAATCGCTTCCCCGGTGACACCGACGCCGAGGTCGAGGCCATCTTACAACACTGCCGGGAGGAGTTAGGGATCGAGGCCGCCGAATCGACCGTCTTCGAGGAGGGCGGAGCGGGCGGAACGGATCTGGCCGAGAAGCTCCTCGGAGCCATCGAGGAAAACGACGAGACCTTCGGGTACCTCTACGATCTCGATAGCTCGATCGAGACGAAAATCGAGACGATCGGGACCGAGATCTACGGCGCCGAATCCGTCTCCTTTCAGAGCGGGGCACGCGAGGACATCGAGCGGATGAATCGGCTGGGCTACGACGACATGCCGATCGTCATGTCCAAAACCTTCCACTCGCTCAGCGACGACGCCGCGAAGAAGGGCGCGCCGACCGGCTGGAACTTGGAGATAAAGGAGATCTACCCCTCCGCCGGGGCGGGCTTTCTGGTCGCGCTCACCAGCGACGTGCTGACGCTGCCGGGACTGCCCGACGATCCCGCCGCTGCGGACATGAACATCGACAGCGAGGGCGTCGTCTCGGGGCTGTTCTGAGAGCGAACCGATGTCGCACGCGACCGCGACACACCGAAGTGTCCGGAACACTTAGGCTACGAAACAATGTCACTCGAAACACGCCAGACCACGACGACCGCCGAGGGAGCATCGACCCTGCTCGCCGAGCCGCGCTTCGAACTGATGCCGTTCGATAGCTTCGGCGACCAACTGACATACCTGCCCGACGGCGCGGAGATAGCCATCACGACCTCGCCGACGCTGGGCCTCGACGCGACGCTCGAATGGACGGAAAAGGGGGCCGAGCGGGGCTACGAGATCGTCCCCCACATCGCCGCCCGGTACGTACGCGACGAGGAACACCTAGAGGAGATCGCCCGTCGGCTCACCGAGGCCGGGGTGAGCGATATCTTCGTTCCGGGCGGCGATCGCGAGGACCCAGTAGGAGAATTCGACTCGGCGTACGAGTTACTCGTGGCGCTCGACGAATCGGAGTACGCCTTCGAGGAGGTCGGCATCACCGGCTACCCGGAGGGACACGACTTCCTTGACGATCGTACGCTCGCCGAGGCGATGGAACGGAAAGCGCCCTACGCGACGTACATCGTCACCCAGCTCTGTTACGACTCCGAGGCAGTCGTCGACTGGGTCGAGGAGATCCGATCGCGGGGCATCGAACTACCGGTGGAGGTCGGCATTCCAGGGGTCATGAAGTACCAGCGACTGCTCGAGATCTCCCAGAAGGTAGGGGTAGGCGACTCGGTAAACTTCCTCCGAAAGACGACCGGTATTCTGGGCTTCGCGCGCCAGCTCATCGGATCGCGCGGGAAGTACACCCCCGACGAACTCATCGAGGGTCTCGCACCCTATGCCGGCGATCCCGAATACGGGATCCGTGGCGTCCACGTCTACACGTTCAACCAGTCGGCCGATACCGAGGACTGGCGGCGACGAACGGTCGGCGGGTAGCTCCTCCGAGCGGCCGGACTGGCCTGAAGTGCCGTGTTCCGATCGCGGAACGCGATCACCCGGATTCTCACAACATTATTGTACGATCGTTCTACATATGTGACTATGACACGCCTCGTGATCTACTGCATGGACTGTGAGTGGTCCGCGAGTACCGAAGACCACAGCCGGAGCGACCAGTCCGTTCTCGCCATCGATCACCACGTCGCGACCGGTCACACCATCGAGAGCACGCGGCGAGAGCGCGGAGAACCGGCCGAAGGGTGGGCAGAGGAGTGGCCACCGACCGAGTGAGAACGGTCGAAGGCTGTGGATTCGAACGAGAGCGTCGCTTCCCCAGGGACGGGTTGAGAACAGCGCCCGCGAACTCGGATGGCCAGGGGGAAATCGTCGATCGTAACCCCTTGGCCGCCACCGCTGTTCGCCTCGGCTTGGTCGGGTTGGGCACGTACCGATGTATACCCACCGGCTGTTTCCGTTTCGAAGCCGGGGCGACTTCGTCCGCCGGAAAGAATCGCTTCGGGGAGAACTAGTAGGACTCGGTGTCCGTCGGAATCGTCGGCGAAGAGGGCTCGCCCGGGCGATCGTCGGCCTCATCCGACATCATAGCGGGCGATCGAAGCGGTCTCACAGCGGGGACAGTGCTCGTCGCCGGCATCGAGCGTCGCTCCACAGCGTCGGCACTCGTAGACCGTCATTGCCACACCGGAGTCCGGATCCGGGTTCCGATCGGTCCCGACGGGTCGGTCGGTCTCCGAGACAGCCGCGTCGGTCGGGGTCGGGCTCCCCCTCCCGTCCCCGTCTCCGGTTCTCGCGCGATCGTCCCCGCTTTCGCCTTCGTCTCCGTCGGTCCCCTCGCCGTCCGTTCCCTCACCGTCGGTTCGGTTCGACCGGTAGTGGCGCTGGAGCGCCAATTCGATAGGGCTGAGAAGCCCAGCGAGAAGGGCGACGACGGCGAAAAACGCCAGTGCGAACAGGAGATAGGGAAGACCGGGAACGTTCAGGTTCACCGGATCGGTCATCGGGCCGACTTGACCTCTCAGGGTGTTTTCCCTTCCGGCCGCGCGGCTGTCGGCTCTCTCAGCAGTGCCGGACGAAGGTCTCGATCATCGTCGTCCCCGCCTCGGTCAGAACGCTCTCGGGGTGGAACTGCACGCCCAGGTGGGGCCGATCGCGGTGGCGCACGCCCATGAGCAGTCCCTGCTCGTCGCCGTCGCCGTCGGCGTCCCCGGGTGCGGTGTCTCCGATCGAGCGGGCGGTCTCGATAAGGTGGTCGGGCAACTCCGCTCGGTCGATCGCCAGCGAGTGGTACCGGCCGGCCGCTAGCTCCCGGGGGAGGTCCGCGAAGATCCCCCGCCCGTCGTGCCGGATCGTCGAAGGTTTGCCGTGGACGACCGAGGGCGCGTGGCCGACCGGGACGCCGTTGGCCGCACAGAGCGCCTGGTGGCCGAGACACACCCCCAGCGTCGGGTACTCCAGGTCGCGAAAGACCGGAATCGAGACGCCCGCTTTCGCCGGTGTACCGGGCCCCGGCGAGACGATAATACCATCCGGATCGAGCGCGCGGATCCCTTCGGTATCGATGGCGTCGTTACGACGGACGAGTACCTCGCCTCCCTCGGGTGCGCCGATCGCGCTGCCGACGTACTGAACGAGATTGTAGGCGAACGAATCGTAGTTGTCCACGACGAGAACGCGTGTCACTCCGCGCTACCCTCCGGTGTATCCTCGAGTGCCGGTTCGAGTGCTGAGTCCGGGATGGCGTGTGAGGTGAACGTGGGTTCGTCAGTCCGGGTCAATCGGCAA
The DNA here is from genome assembly GCA_003021725.1 of Halobacteriales archaeon QH_8_64_26. Classification (GTDB taxonomy): domain Archaea; phylum Halobacteriota; class Halobacteria; order Halobacteriales; family Halococcaceae; genus PXQR01. Next base: position 4,410 of record PXRA01000042.1, on the reverse strand, counting down.
CCCCCGACTCGCCCTCTTCGATTCCGAGGTCACGTTCGTCGAGCGCCGCATCGAGAGCGTCAATGAGCGCTCGTCCTTTATCGAGGGTCTCGCGGTACTCCTCGCCCGGCACCGAGTCGTGAACGATCCCCGCGCCCACCCGGAGGGAGTATTCCTCCTCGTGGCCCACGAGCGTCCGGATGAGAATCGAGAGCGTCGCGCGGCCGTCGAACCCGAAGACGCCGATCGATCCCGTGTAGGGACCGCGGCGCGTGGCTTCGAGGTCCTCGATGATCTCCATTGTCTTCGGCTTCGGCGCGCCGGTGATGGTACCACCGGGAAAGACGGCAGCGATGGCGTCCGCGAGCGTATAGACAGGACGGAGCCGACCCTCGACGAGCGAAACGAGATGCATGACCGCCGAGTAGCGATCGACTCGGCGGTATTCGCTCACGTCGACGCTGCCGTATTCGGAGACCTTCCCGAGGTCGTTGCGTTCGAGATCGACGAGCATCGCGTGCTCGGCGCGTTCCTTCCCGTCGTCGAGCAGATCCGCTTCGAGCGCGCGGTCCTCCGCGGTGGTCTCCCCGCGCGGGCGGGTCCCGGCGATCGGCTCGGTCAACAATCGAGTTGCCCCGTTCGGGGCTGCTCCGCTTCCAGTCTCGGTCGGGTCCGAACCCGGGCTCCGGGTAGTATCGTCGGTGTCGACGTCGAGCAGGAGTTCGGGCGAGGCACTCACCAGATCGATGCCGGGGAACTCGAGCAACGCGGAGTACGGCGCGGGATTCACGTCTCGAAGGGCGTCGAACGCTTCGACCGGATGGACGGCCGCGGGCGCACGCAGACGTTGGGAGATGTTCGCCTGGAAGGTATCGCCGTCGCGAATACGCTCTTTGACCCGCCGGACGCGCTCGGCGAACTCCTCTTCGGTGCAGTCGCTCTCGAAGTTCGCCCTATGCGCTCGGGCCGGCGGCGGCCCCACCCCTGGATCGCCGGCGACGGCCGCACGAGCGAGGGCGAGCGCGCGCTCTCGGCCCTGCTCGTAGACCGCGGTCGGATCGCCGTCGAGTCGGGGACAGGCGGTCACATACAGTGTGGTCTCACCCCTCAGCCGTGGTTCCTCCCAGGCGGCCACGCGATCGAAGACGCCGACCTGAACGGTGGGAAACCCGCGATCGTCTACCGTTTCCTCGGGTAACCCTTCTAGTTCGCGGACCAGGTCGTACGAAAGCCAACCGAAGGCCCCGCAGGGATAGGGCACCGAACACTCGCCATGGACGAGGCGCTCGTCGTCGAGGACCTTTTGCAGTTCCGCGAGCGACGGTGAGGGCGACCCTGGAAGCAAGTCCTCGCTTCCGGCTATCGGGACGGACTCGGGGCCGACCTGCAAGCGCGAAACCGGATCGGTCGCGAAGTAGCCCCAGCCGGACTGCCCGCCGGTGGTCGCCAGGTAGACCCCACCGTCCTCGCGGGCGCGCCGGTAGGCGAGGAAGGGGTCGGCGACCGTCACCCGAACCTCGATCGGGACGCGTGCACCTCGCGGAGCCCGGTCGGCAACGGCCCTGAAGGCGGCTTCGGTCGTGTGGACTTCCGGCGTTCCTTTCGGCATGACTCCCGGTTCGGCACTCGACTGGTCGATACCGTATTCGAACTCGATCGAGACTAAAGGGTTTCGTGGCCTCACTCCACCGTTTTATATCCGATCCGGAAGGGAGGGCGGGCACTACCCGGGCGGGAGAGCGATCGAGCGGACGTACTTAGTTTCGTCCACCATTCAACACGCACCGTTATTCTCCTTAGCGTTGATCTCACAAGCGATGTCGAACGAAGGAGTATCCGAGACCCACGAGCAGGAACACCCGAACCACCCGAACGTCGATCAGTCCGATCGCATGCTGCCCCGGAATCTGCGTCAATCGGGCGATCCGGGCATCGAGATGCTCGTCTCGACCCGCGTGCGCAAGTCGCCCTTTTTCCATAAATCGTTCAACGAGAACGGTGCTTGGCGGGCAACGGTCTACAACCGGATCTATCACCCACGAGGCATGGTCGAACCGGACGAGGGCGGTATGATGGCCGAGTACGACGCCCTGGTCAATGACGTGACGCTGTGGGACGTCGCCGTCGAACGCCAGATCCGTGTCAAAGGACCGGACGCGGAAGCCCTGACCGATTACGTCATCACCCGCGATGCGACCGAGATCGACGTGATGAAAGGCAAGTACGTCATTCTCTGTAACCAGAACGGCGGGGTCTTGAACGATCCTGTGCTACTCCGGCCGGACGAGGACGAGTTCTGGTTCTCGATCTCCGATTCGACGCTAATGCAGTGGCTCCAGGGCATCAACGTCGGGAAGGACTTCGACGTCGAGATCGACGAGATCGACGTCGCGCCGATGCAGATCCAGGGCCCGAAATCCGTCGACGTCATGGTCGACGTCGTGGGCGAGGAAGTCGAGGACATCCCCTATTATGGCCTCATGGAAGCCGAGATCGACGGGGTTTCCTGCTTAGTGAGCCAGACCGGCTTCTCCGGGGAGAAGGGCTTCGAGATCTACGTAAAAGACGCGATGGAAAACGCCGAACGCGTCTGGGACCCCGTCCTGGAAAGCGTACGCGAGTACGGCGGGATGCAGGTCGCCCCCTCCCATCACCGACGGATCGCGGCGGGCATCCTCTCGTGGGGCCAGGACATGGACCACGAGACCTCCCCCTTCCAAGTCAACCTCGCCTACCAGGTCCCCGACGACAAGGAGGGCGAGTACGTCGGGAAGGAAGCCTTAGAGGAGCAGCAAGAACAAATCGAGAACGGCGAGTACCCCTTCACCCACAAGATGATCGGCCTGAAGATGGCCGGCGAACCGATCCGGGATTACGCGCCGGACTTCTGGTTGATCTCCGATCCCGAGACCGGCGAGGAG
>PXRA01000042.1:0-1467 GCA_003021725.1 Halobacteriales archaeon QH_8_64_26 | reverse complement strand
CATCGACGAGGTCTACGGCGGCAATATCGAGAAGGAATTCCAGGTCCACGTGCCCGACGAGTACGCCGAGGAGCCCGGCGAACCCGTCTACGCGAAGGTCTCCGAGGTGCCGTTCAAGCCGTCGGTCAACCCGAGCGCCCGCGAGCAGGCCAAGCTGAACGCCTCGGAAGCGGACGACTAAACGGAATCGAGCCGGATCGGATCGGTCCGAATCGATAGCCGGAAGCAGTCGTCGCTTTCGGCCGGCTTCGCGGTCTATAATCGGGTCTCTCTGTCGCTGAAACTGACCTCAGTACGATCGCTCGGATCATCGCTTTAGCGGGCGACTATACGCCAGGTAGGTTCCCACGTAGAACGTCTTACCGGACGCATGGGAGTGACACAGCGCCCGAAGGACGACGCGTTCGGGCGTCCGCAGGGAAGCAGGCTCCTCTGGGTCACTCTCGGGTGGGGGATCTTCCTCGTAGCGCTCGGAGTTAGGGGAAACTCCTCGACGGTTCTCAGGGCCCGTTCAGCATGGAACCGGAATTCATCGTTATGAGTGTCGCCTTCGCCCTCATGAGCGGAGCCGAACTGCTCCCGGTCGGGAGGAGACGGTTGGCAGGAGCGCTTCGAGTCGGTTCGTGGGCTACGTGGATACTGCTCGGCGCTGTTTGGACAGTACCTACTTTCTTGCAAGTCGATGGTGGAACTCGAATCATGGCACTCGTCCTAATGGGGTTCCTGCTGGCGATGATCTGGACGCTTTGGACGGATCGATTGGGCTAGCGACAGAGGCAACCAGCATATCTACGCAGGGACCACGGAGGCGGGATGGTCACAGGGCAGCGTCGATCCGATACGGGTAGCGCATTGGAGTCCTAATCGTTCGCCCCATCGGTATCTTCGCCCTCGGGAAGGACCTATTCGCCGAAGTCCTCGCCGTGCCGACCGGCGGCGTCCCGATCGCGATCCAGCGGTGGGTCTCCTCATCGCTTCGATTCAGCAGGTGGGGTACATCGACCGTGTCGAACTCGTTCAGTTCGATCTCCGCGGGCGCGACGACGTCGAAGTCCTCGGACGTAGCGGGCTTCACTATCCGGCTACGTGAATGACGGGCCACCAATGAGTCGCATGGCATCATCGTGGAGCGTCGTCACATCGAGCGGACGTCTCGATGACCGGTCGCGCTGAAGCACGGCACGGAGTTACTCGGTCGAGTTCTCGCTCGAACTCGCAGAAGCGGAAACGGCCTCCGGGTGCGTATCGACGTCCGTGTTGGCGTCCTCGGCCGAGTCCGTTCTTTCATCGCCGGCCTCGGTGGTCTCGTCGGTCTCGGCAGTCCCGTCGGTTCCGGTCTCGATGTCGACCGCGGCTTCGAGGCGGCGCTCGGCCTCGTCGCGGTCCTCGGGGTAGCCCACGTCGATGCGCCAGCCGTTCATGCGAATGGCGTCGATCGTCCGGCCCGAACGAATGAGGAGGTCGACG
>PXRA01000033.1 GCA_003021725.1 Halobacteriales archaeon QH_8_64_26 | reverse complement strand
TCGGCCTCGTCGCGGTCCTCGGGGTAGCCCACGTCGATGCGCCAGCCGTTCATGCGAATGGCGTCGATCGTCCGGCCCGAACGAATGAGGAGGTCGACGGCTTCGGAGAGCTCGTACTCGCCACGACCCGAGGGTTGGACGAGATGACAGGCGTGGAAGATCGCTGGCGTGAAGGTGTAAAACCCGGTGAGAACGAGGTTGGTAGGGGGGTCGTCGGGTTTCTCGATTACTTCGGTGATCTCGCCGTAGTCATTCGTGTCACAGACGCCATACCGGCCGGCCTCCTCCTCGGGCACCGGTTCGACGAGGAAGGCCGCGTCGACGCGCTCCTCGTGCTGGCGGGCAACAACGTCCGCGAGGTTGGCCTCGAAGACGTTGTCCCCGAGCATGAGCATGAACTCATCACTGATGTGCTCCTCGACGGTGAGCAAGGCGTGAGCGAGACCCTTCTGTTCGCGCTGGTGGGCGTACGTGATCGGGACGCCGTCGAACTCGTCGCCGTAGTGACTGATGATCTCCTCTTTCATGTGGCCAACGACGACGATTAGTTCCTCCGCACCTTGGTCGCTCAACTGTTCGAAACAGTGGGTCAACAGCGGCTTCCCGGCGACCTCGACCATGCCTTTGGGTTTGTCGTCGGTAAGCGGGCGCAGACGGGTTCCTTTCCCGGCGGCGAGTACGACAGCCTGCATACTCAAAGCGGTCGGGAGCATGGGGTAAGAACCTATTGGATTCCTTCCAGGAAGCGACCGGAACGCTTGAACCGGACGCCTGCGAACGGGGGGCGATGAACGTAAGCGTCGTCGGGAGCGGCTACGTCGGCACGACGATCGCAGCCTGTTTCGCGGATCTGGGCCACGACGTACGGGCCATCGACATCGACAAGGACGTCGTCGCGGCTCTCAACCGGGGCGAGGCCCCGATCCACGAGCCCGGCTTGGGGGACGTACTGGAAGCCCAGGCCGGCGACCGGCTACAGGCAACGACCGACTACGAGGCGGTTCGGGGGACCGACCTCACCGTTCTCGCGCTGCCGACACCGACCGACGCCGAGGGCCGCATCGATCTGTCGGTCATGGAGGCCGGAGCCGAGCGGCTGGGCGAGGCACTCGCCGCGAAAGAGGGCGAACACCTCGTCGTCGTCAAGAGCACGGTGATCCCCGGGACGACCGGCGAGGCCATCGGGCCGATCCTCGAAGCCCGGTCGGAGACGGACCTCGGCGAGGGCATCGAAATCGCGATAAACCCCGAGTTCCTGCGGGAAGGCACGGCGGTACCTGACTTCCTGGAACCAGGGAAGATCGTCTTCGGCACCCGGCGCGAGAGCCGGGACGAGAGGACGACTGACGAGGCAGGGCCGACACACGAGGAGCGATCGAGTCGCGGGTTAGCGCTCGATCGCTTGTATGAGGTCTACGAGCCGCTGCTCTCGAACGAAGGGGTGCCGGTCGTCGAGACCGGGCTGCGGGAGGCGGAGATGATCAAGTACGCGAACAACGCCTTCCTCGCGGCGAAGGTGAGCCTCATCAACGAGCTCGGGAACATCTGTAAGGTCTATGGCGTCGATGCCTACGAGGTCGCAGAGGCCATCGGCCTCGACGACCGGATCGGCGCGAAGTTCCTCCGGTCAGGGGTGGGTTGGGGCGGGAGTTGTTTCCCCAAGGACGTCGCCGCGCTCATCGCCGCCGCCCGGGATCGCGGTTACGAGCCCGAACTGCTCGACGCCGCCGTCGGGGTGAACGACCGCCAACCCGAGCGGCTACTCGAACTCCTGGACGAGCACGTCGAGTGCGAGAACGAACGGATCGCGGTGCTGGGACTCGCCTTCAAGCCCGGTACCGATGACGTGCGCAACTCCCGGGCGATTCCAGTGATTGAAGGACTACAGGCCCGCGGCGCGGTAGTAGTAGCGTACGACCCGGTCGCGACCGACTCGATGTGCGAGCACTTCCCCGACATCGAGTACGTCGATTCGGCAGCGGCGGCCCTCGAAGGGGCGTCGGGAACAGTAGTAGTAACCGACTGGGACGAGTTCGAAGCGCTCGACACCGAGTTCGACGCCATGAGCGAACCGGTCGTCGTCGACGGTCGGCGGGTAGTTTCCCGGCGGGAGGGGCTTGTCTACGAGGGACTGACCTGGTAGCTCCCGATCGTCGGCCGGTCGTCGGTGGCCGGCCGCCGGGACGGTAGCTGATGGCTCGCCAAGAAATCGATCGGGACAGTCAGTCGAACGCGACGTCCTCGGCCGCGGTGAGTTCCCCGAAGAGCCAGTCCGCGTGATCGAGGGCGTACTCCCGATGGTCCGCCTCGATCGCGCCGATCAGGTCCTCGACGAGCACGGGCCTGAAATCGCGCAATGCGGCGCTGCTCGCGGTATGGAGGACACAGACATTCGCGAGCGTCCCGCAGACGAGCAGATCGTCGATGCCGTGTGCTCGCAGCCAGCCCTCCAGTTCGGTCTCGTAGAAGGCGTCGTAGGTGTGTTTGGTCACGACGTGATCGCTGTCTTCGACGGCGAGCCAGTCGACGATCGCGGTCTCCCAGGAGCCCTCAAGGAGGTGTTCGCCCCAGCGCTCGAACTCGTCGTAGTAGTGGGTGCCCTCGAACTGCTCGGGTGGGTGGACGTCCCGCGTGAAGATCACGCTCGCGCCGGCTTCACGCGCGTCGTCGAGGAAGGCGGCGATCGGCTCGATCACGTCCTCCGACCCGGGCGCATAGAGGCTGCCGTCGGGGTGGCAGAATCCCTTCTGCATGTCGACAACTATCACTGCTGTTCGCTCGGAATCGAAGGCCATACCCTGAATCGGGTATGCCGGCACAAAACGGTTCGGCGCTACTTCTCGGGACGGTCGCGGCGAGCGAGTTCGATCCGAGGGGACGAGAGCGTCCCGCACCCTTTTTTACCGGTGACATCGTTCGAGTGGTATGCGAACATCTGTTGGGCTGGTGGTTGCCCTTCTCGTAGTACTAGCGGGGTGTAGCGCCCCGCTGGGCTCTTCGGACGATGGGGGCGGATCGACGACCGGAGCCCCCGGAGACGCCGGGACGGCCACGGGAAGCACGAGTGAGACGAGCGGGGGCGAGGGCCCGAGTACCACGGCGACCGGCACCGAGATTAGGACTGGGACTGGAACTACGGGGAGCGAAACGGCTACCGGCGATCTCGCGGATCCGGCCTCCGACCGATTGGGCTGGGAGAACGGGCGCTGGTACAACGAATCCCTCTCGGTCGACAACAGCGACGGTCTCAACGCCTCTGAACGCGGGGCGGTAATCAACCGGACAATGGCTCGCATCGAGGTCGTCCGCCAGCTCGAGTACGAGAACCCGATCCCGGTCGACGTGATCTCCCGGGAAACCTACCGAAGCCAAGCGGGCAGCGGGGAGGTACCGCCGCCGTTCCGGGCGTTCGACAACGCGAAGTTCGAAGCGATGTTCTTCGTCGGCGAGGACACCGACTCGCTGGAGGTTCAGGACCGAAATCGTGGGTCGAGCGTACTCGGGTACTACGCACCGAGCAACGACTCGATCGTCGTCGTCTCCGAATCGGCGACCCCACAGCTGGAGGCGGGCACCCTCGCACACGAACTCACCCACGCGCTCCAGGACCAGCACTTCGATCTGACCGATGACCCGGCCCGGACCCGGGACGCGTACAACGCGCGAAACGGTCTCATCGAGGGCGCGGCGAACGTCGTCCAGCGCCGCTACGAGCAGCGTTTCGAGGACGGCTGGGCGACCGGCGGACCTGGAGGATCGAACGGGAGCGAGAGCGGCGGTAGCGGCGAGAACGGGTCGGGTAGTCAACTCCACTACGGCATCTACTTCCTCGAATTCTTCCCGTACTCCGATGGCCCCGGGTTCGTCACCTCGCTGTACGAACAGGGCGGGTGGGAAGCGGTCAACGCCGCCCACGAGGACTTCCCGGCGAGCGCGGAGCAGGTGATCTATCCTCGACTCTACGGCCAGGAACCACCGGCGAACGTCACCGTCCGGGACCAGTCCTCACGGGCCTGGGAGCGCGTCCGTCCCCAGTCGCCCCGTCCTGGCCAGGACCAACCCCCCTACGCGGTACTCGGCCAGTCAGCGCTGTCCTCGATGTTCGCCTACACCCTCTTCGACGTCCGCAGCGGCATGAGCTACAACCAGTCGGCGGTCGTCAGACCGGGTCAGGTAATCAACCGGGGCGGAGAAGGCCAGGGGGCGAACAGTTCGGACCCGCTGAACTACGACCTGCCGGCGACCCAGGGTTGGGACGGCGATAAGATGTACGTCTATCGGAACAGCGAGGACGAGACGGGCTACGTCTGGAAACTCGCCTGGGACTCGCCCGCCGAAGCCGAGCAGTTCGCCACGCGGTATGAGGACCTGCTCTCCCACTGGGGCGGCGACGAAGTCTCCGAAAGCGGGGCGACGAGCACCTGGGTAGTCGAGGAGGCAAGTCCCTTCACCGACGCGATCCGGGTGCAGATCGAGGGCGATCGAGTGACGATCACCAACGCCCCGACGGTCGAGGACTTAGGCGACGTCCACAGTAGCTGATCGGCAGCAATCGACGGTCGAGGATCGGCAGTCGATGGACGCCACGACGATTCCCCTTCCTGGCGATCGAAGCTACGCAGCGAGTAATGTACGCCAAACGGTAAGACGGACGAGACGAACGGTGAAAGCCGAGCGCGTTCGCGAGCACGGTATGAAGACGTAGGTTTTTCGCAGCGGGGTCAGTAGCCCCGGTATGGACTTCGACATCGTCTCCCCGGAGACGATCGGCGAGGGACGGGCGACCGACGCCTATTTCGACCGGACGGCCACCACGCTCGAAGGCGCTGGCAAGAACCCCCATGTGACGGCGGAGGTGACCGCCGACCAGTTCCCCACCGGCGAGTTCGAACTGCTCTGTGGGGTGAAAGACGCCGCGACCCTGCTCGCGGGCCACCCGATCGACGTCGAGACGATCCCCCCGGGGCGGCTGTTCGATGGCGGGCCCGTCCTCAGAATCGAGGGGCCGTATCTGGAGTTCGCTCGGTTCGAGACTGCCCTGCTGGGCTTTCTCTCACACGCCTCGGCGATGGCCACTCGAGCCCTCGAAGTCAGGCGCGCGGCACCCGACTCGCTGGTCTTCAGCTTCGGCGCGCGACACGTCCACCCCTCGATCGCGGCGGTCGTCGAGCGCTCGGCGCTCGTCGGCGGGCTCGATGGGTTCTCGAACGTCGCTGCGGGCGAGATCCTCGGTCGGGAGGCCGGCGGGACGATGCCCCACGCGATGGTCATCGCCTTCGGCCGGGGGAACCAGGAGCGTGCGTGGGAAGCCTTCGACGAAGCGGTGTCCCCCGAAGTCCCGCGGATCGCGCTGTGTGATACCTACTCCGACGAGGTCGACGAATCGCTCAGAGCCGCCGCGGCGCTCGGCGAGGACCTCGATAGCGTCCGGATCGATACGACCGGCTCGCGACGGGGCGATTTCTCCCACATCCTCCGGGAGGTGCGCTGGGCGCTCGACGCCGAGGGTCGGACGGACGTCGAGATCTTCGCGAGCGGCGGTCTCGGCCCGGCGGACCTACGGACGCTGCGCGGGGTCGCCGACGGCTTCGGCGTCGGTGGGTACGTGTCTAACGCCGATCCACTTGACTTCGCGCTCGATATCGTCGCAGTCGAGGGCGAGCCGACCGCCAAACGCGGGAAGCTCCCCGGCAAAAAGGAGGTCTACCGGACGCCCGACGGCGGTCACCACGTCGCCCGCGCCGGCCGCCAGGGACCTGCCGGCGGGAAGGCCCTGCTTCGGCCGCTGCTCCGCGACGGCGAGTTGGTAGCGGAGTTCGATCTCGATGGGATCGCCGAGCGAGCGAGCGAGGACGCCGAACGAGTCGGGTTCGGGGCCGACGGCGACACGACGGCCTAAAGCCCGGCGAGTCGATTCGGATCACCGCCCCATCGATAGCCCCGCCGTCAGCATGTGACTAGACACGACGCCACCGACGCCGAACGATCACAACTACGGAGTGAAAGCGACCGTCGAGCCGGGATTACTTGTACGATAAAGAGGGGAATCCGGCCCGGATGTACTCCCGGCGGCGACTCCTGTGTGCGATCGGGACCGGCGTCCTCGCCGGCTCAGCGGGCTGTGAGGCCGAGGAGGACGCATCGAGAACGGCTGCCACGAGAACCCGGGAACCCGGTCGGACGGCGACGCCAAAACCCGCGAGTACCGACGTGACTCGCGAGCCGGCGACGAGTTCCGAGGCCGAGAGCGATACGCCCGACACCGACACCGAAACGGAGACACCGGAGCCGGCCGTCGGGTGGAGCGAAAAGCAGCGGCTGCCGGCCGATCAGAGTGCCGCGGGCGGTGGCGTACTCGACGGCCGGTTGTACTACTTCGGCGGGTTCGAGAGCGGGCCGAAGCTCGACGCGACCGCTCGAGCGCTCGTCTACGATCCGGAGCCGAGTACGGACGGCAAGTGGGATCGGATCGCGGACCTCCCTGCGAGGCTGTGGGCACCGTGTGGCGTGGCGACCAGTGATCGGGTCTTCAGCTTCGGGGGCGCGCCGCCGGATAGCCCTTACTCGACCGGCGAGAGTCCCACCGACGCCATCTACGCCTACACTCCCGGCGAGGAGTGGCGGGATCTGACCGCCGAGGCGGGCGTGCGCTGTCCCTACCCCAACTGGGCGATGACCGGCGCTTACGACCCGATCGGAGAGCTGATCTACTGCGTCGGCGGGGCGACTGCCGTCACCGACCGGGAGAGCGCCACCGATCATGGCACCGACAGCGATAGTCCCGGTCGGTGCGACGAGACCCGGATCTGGACCTTCGATCCGGGCACCGAGACGGTCGCCGACCCCGATCTCGCGCGCCTCCCCGAGGGCAAGCGGTGGGCGACCGTCGGTATCATCGGGGACGATGGGGATCGGTATCTGCATACCATCGGTGGCGGCCGTGGGGTCGTCGGCTCGACCGACTCGAACTATCGGCTCGACCTCGGTTCCGGTGTGATAAGCGAGCGGACGCCCGCGCCGCGGGCCGGCATGTTCGCAACGACCGCGGACCCGGTACTCGACGGCGAGATCTACCTCACCCACGGCCGCTTCGGCCGCGAGTATACGACCCTGTCCTACCGCTACGATCCCCAGTCGGATGGGTTCGAGCAACTAACCGATCGACCCGACTACGTTCGCAACCGGGCGGTCGACGGCGTGATCGACGGGCGACTCTACGTGGTCGGCGGCCACGTCAAACGTTACGCGCGCGATAACTACCACGACGCCACCACATACAACGAGGCGTTCGTCCCGCCGGTGGACTGAGCGAACCTCGGGTCGGCACCAGCGGCGTCACGATCCTCACTGAGGGCCGGAAGAGCCACGCACACCCGGTAGCGTCGCGAGGCGAATTCCTTTACTCGTGGCTCCCGTAGTCCCGTCCGGCAGAGGGAGCCCGGCCCCCGTGGCTCGCGTGCCGGCAGGCACGCCGGCCATGAGGAAAGTCCCCCCACCAGCCGGGCAGGCGACCGGGCGCAAGCCCGGAGCGGGAGACCGCTGGCTCTGGAACAGAAACGAGACCCCTTCGCCCGACCGATGAGGTGCGGGCGGTGGCGACGCCGCCGTCCCGGTGCGAGCGGGCTCAGCTCGCTCGCGCGCGAACCCGACCCGAGGAAGGCCCCGGCATCCGGGTCGGGGCCGAACAAGGAACGGGGAGTTAACCCACCGAGGACCGCGCGGTCGCAAGCGACCGTGCAGGGCGGAGAACGGATGGAACGGCGAACCCTCGCCGGTGTAAGTCCACACGACAGGTAGCCCGGGCGTGGTGTGGACGCATAGCCGAATGCCGGCCGAACAGAAGGGGGCTTACTCCCCTCAGCCACCCACGCCGCGAGCGATCGCTGAGGCGAGCGTCCAGTATCGCTCGTGTGTCCCCCCTGGTCAGGACCGGGCGCCGTAACTATTCGAGGGACGGTCACGAGGCCGCGACGCAAGAACTATGCCGGTCCCGGCCACCTCTCATCGCATGGGCCTCATGGACCGCTTAGTAGGCGGACAGGGATCGCGGAGCGAGCCGGCCGACTACGTCGAACTCGACATCGAGGACTTCGAGGCGTCGGACGCGGAGACGGGAACGCAGGTCCACGTCGCGAAGATCGATAGCCAGCGCGACGTCGCGCCGATCAAAGACGCGGTCTACGACGGTGACATCGTCATCGCCGACATCGCCCCGCGAGCGACCCGCGACCGGACGATGGAGCGGGTCAGCGCCGAACTCCAGCAGGTCGCCCAGGAGGTCGGGGGCGATATCGTCCAGAAGGACGACGACCAGCTCGTCATCACCGCCGCGGGCGTCTCGATCGATCGCAAGCGATTGGGGTAGCCGGTAGCCGGGAGGGGATCGAGGTACCGGCTCCGTAGCAATCGTCCGGGGATCGTGGCTCCAACGGGAGAAAACCGGGAGGAAAGAGGAGGCGGGGTGAGGGAACCGTTAGACGTTGTCCGGAGCGTCGGCGTCCTGCACGTCGTTTTTCATCGACTTACGTCGGCTCTTGGCGTCGCGGCCAGTCGCTTCGAGTAGGAAGTCGTTTTTGATCGAGACGGCCTCGCCGGCGGCTTCGAGGTCGTCGGGCGAGAGTTCGGTCGGATCCCGCTCGCTGAACTCCACCGCCAAGGTATCTTTCTTGCCCGAGTAAGCGACCGAGCCAACGACGATCCGCTCGAAGACGGGGTTGTCGGGCTCGTCGATCACCAGCAGGTCACTGCCGCTGTAAGTCTCGGTGTCGGTTGCCGGGCCGAAGTACTCCTCGACGGTCTCGCGCATCTCCGGGATCCGTTCGTCCAGGTATTCGCCGCGGCGCATCTTGTACTCGCGCATGAGCGAGGTCTAACGAGTGGCCTCTCTTACCCTTTTCGCGTCAGCCGCTCCGACGCCGGAGGTACCCCCGAGTACACGCCGGACAGCTGTCGCCCGCCCGCAGCGCCGACCCCAGCGCGGGTTCGGCGAACTCACAGGCCGGACACCACAGTACGCTTTCCTCGAGCGAGCGGCTTTCGGCCGTGGCGGCCGTTGGACTGACGCTCCCGGGCGAGCGTTCCCCTGTCGGTCGATCGGTCCGACCGTTCTCGCGATAGGCGTTTTCGGGGCGTGCGCTCGACTGTGCCGCCGAATCGGCGACCCCTCCGGATTCGTTCGCCCTCGACGTACTCGCCGCGGAGCGCTCGGACGCTTCGTCCTCCGGCGAGTCCGGTGACTCCGGGACGGCAGCGGCCGCGATCTCGGTGTTCTCCGAGAGCACGCGCGCGTGCCCACAACGCTGACACGCCTCGGTGGTCCGGACGGTGCTGACGACCTCGGTGCCGTGGTCCGCGCGCTCGCGATCGACGTCGTAGTCGGCGTAGTCGTGGCCGAACAACGAGCACCTGAACTCCATCGCTCGCCCGTTCCGGAGCCGAGCGCATAAACGTACCCCCTTCGGTCAGTCCGAGAGCGACCGTCGGCCGGGCAACCGGAGAAAGGGCCGAGCGCGGACGACCGGCTGGCGAGTGCCGAGGCGACGGCGAGGGATACAGGTAAGGTACTCGCGGGGATAGGGTCACCAATGAGAGCGAAGCGCGAGTACCGGAACCGCGACGAGACCGAACTCGCGGTGCTCGACGCGCTCGTCGACGCTGGCGAGGACGGACTGACCGTCTTCGAACTCCGTTCACAGGCCGACGTCGGGATCGACGAGATCGAAGAGGCCCTCCCCGACCTCAAGGAGGAGGGTCTCATCGAGGTCGACCGGGACGACGAACGAATGGTGATCAAACCCGACGAGAAGGTCGTGCCCGATCCCGATCGAGACGAGGACGACGAGTTCTCGCTCGGCGATCGGGTTCGGTACGTGATCGACCGGTTCCGACCGTAAAAGTCGAGAAAACGACGGACCCGCGATTCGAAAGCGAACTCATGACACGATCCGATACACCGACGACAGGGGAGGAGTCGACACACAGGGAGTACATATTGGGCGTTCGGATCATCGAAGAACGACTGCCGGACGAGAGCGACTCCCGCTATCGGTTCGAGGCACCCGATCACGAGGGAATCACCTTCGACGATCCGGCCCTCGCGGAACTGTATGCCGACGTCTACTTCGACGTCAATGGCTTCGAGGAGGCCGGGACCGGCGAGCGAGGCGTTCCCCCGGAAGTCATCCAAGCCGGTCGGGATACCCTCGCGGCCTATTTCCTCACTCAGTCCGGGACGGACGTCAACTGGGTGGCGTCGTTTTACGGGAAGAAACCGAATCAGATCGACCGGTACGTCTCCTGGGTCCGCGAGCGTGCAGCCGAGGTCCGCGAGGGAGCGCGCGAGCGCGGCATGGAGTAGCCGAGAGAACGTCCAGAACCGCAGTCATCGACCGGCAGTGTCGTCGTCGATCCGCTCACGATACCCGGGGTCGATTCGTACGGGCTCGCTCACGAGAGAACCGACGAGGGACTCGTGTTCGGACGGCTACGAATCACGCTGGTGTGGCTCCGAGCGACGGACCACGGTTTCACTGTCGGCGGCGGTTCGATGGTTTCATTGGTGTGGTAGACAATTGACATCACGTATCATACATATGGATCACATACCTATTCTCGAGGATAGTTATCCATAGAACCCTGTTAGAAAAGTACCTTTGTCGGGCCTTTGGGCGTCCACCCGCATGGTCGAATTCACTCGACGGAACTTAATGGCGACGTCGGTCGCCGCCGCGCTCGGTGCCAGCGTGGGTGGCGTGGCGAGCGCCCGGGAAGTGGACGACGGAGACACGCCGGGGGCTCCGAGCGTGAACGGTACGATCGAACGGTTCGCATCGACCGCGCTCGGCGCGGAGGTCACCGGACCGTTCGTCACGCAGGGTGGAACACTCATATTCAGCCTGCAGCATCCGAGTCGGCAGAATCCCGCACCGTTCAATAGGGGCGGGATCGGGTACGTCGAAGGCTACGATTTCACCGAGAACAGCGAGTTCGACGAACTGAGCATCCCGAACACGAACGAAGAACAGTCCGAGGTCCGAGTCGGTAGCGGCGAATACACCCTTCTCGCCCAAGAAGGCGACGATATCGGTGGCAACGAGGACCTCGGCATACCAGTCACGCCCGAGGGGGTAAGCGTCGACGAGTTCGCCGCGCCCCGGTACTTCGATCTCGGGTTCACGCCGGACACGAACCAGTTCGTCGCGACGAACGACGACGGGACGGAGGAACTCCTGTTCACGAACTTCGAGACGAGTCCCGGCAACGTCACCCGAATGCCGATCAGCCAGCACGAGGACGGATCCTGGAGTGCTGACCTGGCGAACACCACGAACCTCGCAAATACCGACGAGTTACGTGATCTCGGAGGCACTCGGACCAACTGCTACGGCGATCCGAGTCCGTGGAACACGGCCATCTCGGCCGAAGAGGAGTACTCCCATACGCGCCTGTCGCTGACCGCGACCACCAGCGAGATCGTCGAGGCCGGTACCGGCGTCGGGTATCGGGGTGCGGCTCCGTTCTGGAACCGGCCCAATCCCATGGCCATCGGCGAGACCGAATGGTACGAGGAGTACAACGACGGCGTCTACCCACAAGGCGCGTTCGCACTCGGCGGCCTCGAACTACACGCCTATTATCTCGGTGCCGATCCGGTCGACCAGAGCGACGGGGAAAACACCACGACGCCGATCGGCGAGGGCTATCCGAACCCCTACCGGACCGGGTACATCGTCGACTTCCGCGACCCCGAATCGGAGACGACCCAGCCGGCGAAATACTGGGCGATGAGCCGGGGCGCACACGAAGCACCCGACGTACAGGAAGACGAGCGAACAGTCTATGTGACCTCCGACGGCGACAACAAGGGCTTTTACAAGTTCGTCGCTGATGCGTCGATTCCGAGCTACGACGACCCGATGGACATCGAGGGGACGCTCTACGCCGTCGAGGTGACAAACCAGAAAGCTGCGAAAGAAAAACCGCCCGCGGACGTCGATCTCGAGCTCGACTGGATCGAACTGGGCAGTGCGAGCAATGGAGAAGTCGAGTCCTGGATCGCCGAATACGACGGCATCACCCAGATCGACTACCTGGAAAGCCACGCTGACACCGATTGGGAGGAGGACTTACCGACGGCGCTCGAAGAAGCCGATCGGGAAGTCGCGGAGAACGGGAACGAGGACTACATCTCCGACGGGGACATCGTCGAGTGGGCCACACAGCACGAGGCGCACGGTCCCGATGGGGTCGACGAGGACCTTCGACGGGTTCCCTTCCTCGAAACCCGCGCCGCGGCGAAGGAAGTCGGTGCGAGCGTCGAGTTCAGGAAGAGCGAGGGGATCGACAGCGTCGAGGGTGCCGAGCCCGGTGATTACATCTACGTCGGTATCTCGGAGGTCAACGACGGGATGACCGACGACGAGGGCGATCTGCAACTCGACCGCGTCGACGGCGGGTTGGTGTATCGCGCCGAGATCGAGGAGGACTACGACATCTCCACGCTCGAACCGGTCATCGTCGGCCCGGACGCTACCGATCCGGCCGACGTCGCGAACGACGCGCTCGTGAACGTCGACAACGTATTCGTGATGGACGACGGCCGCGTGCTGTGCTGTGAGGACGCTGACCAATACGGTCGCTCGTACCCCAATGACTGTCTGTACGTCTACACGCCCGAGGACGACGAGAACGAAGCCGACGATGGGGACGGAGAGGACGACGGTGATAGTGATGGCGACGACCACGCGGAAGCGGACGGCAACGGACAGAGAGGCGGGACGAGAGGCAAGGGCGGGGACGAAGACGACGACTAGAGGCCCCTGACTACTTCCTTGACATGACCGACCAGCCGGCTTCGAAACCCCGCTTTCGTTGCTTCGAACTGGCGAGCGAGGAAAACGAAGTACGGAAGCGAACGGGTGAACTCCCTCGCTGTCGACCAACCGCAGCGACCGCGGCGGCCGACTCCGACTCGAACGGTTAAATCGCGCGAGTTCCTGAGGGTCAGTAATGACCACGACCACCGAGGGCGAGACGGACGAGGAGAGGGCCGACGAGACGGCAACCGACGCTGACGACGAACTGACCGAACTCCACGCCGAGTACGGCGCGACCTTCATCGAGCGAGGCGGGAAGCGCGTCGTTGCGGGCTACGGCCGGCTCGAGCGCACCCACCGCGCGGTCAGACGAGGCGCGGGTGCCATCGAGCGGGGCTATGGCGTTCTCACCGTCGAGGGCGACGATCGCCTGGAATTCGTCGACAACGCCGTCTCGAACCGGGTACCCAATAGCGATGGTGAGGGCTGTTATGCGCTCCTGTTGGGTCCCCAGGGGAAAATCGAGACCGACCTCTATGTCTACAACGCGGGCGAGCGTTTGCTTCTCCTCACCCCGCCCGACCGCGCCGAGCCCTTGGCGAGCGAGTGGCGCGGAAAAACCTTCATCCAGGACGTCGAGATCAGTGTCGCGACCGACGCGATGAGTGTCTTCGAGGTACACGGCCCCCAGGCAACCGAGAAGATCGCGAGCGTACTCACGAACGCAGGGACGCCCGACGAACACCTCACCTTCGTCCGCGGGGAGATAGGCGACGCCGGCGCGACGGTCATCCGAACCGACGCGCTTTGTGGAGAGGAGAGCTACGCGGTGGTATGTAACAAAGCGGACGCCGCCGAGATCTTCGATACGCTGCTCACCCGCGGGATGAACGCTCCGCCCTTCGGGTACGAGACCTTCGAGACCCTGACACTGGAAGCCGGCACGCCGCTGTTCGGGACCGAACTCCGCGAGGTGGTACCGAACGTGCTTGGCCTGCGGAACGGGCTGGATTTCGAGAAGGGCTGTTATGTCGGCCAGGAAATCGTCTCCCGGATCGAGAACCGCGGGCGGCCCAGTCGGCGACTCGTTGGACTACGATGCGGGGCAGTGCCCGGGTCGGGGGCAGCGGTGTTCGACGGCGATTCATCGGTCGGCGAGGTAACCCGCGGGGTCGCGAGCCCGACTCTGGGGGAGCCGATCGCGCTGGCGCTCCTGGAATACGGCTTCGAGGGCGATAGCGTGACGGTCCGGGTCGAGGGCGAGGAGCGAGAAGCGAGCGCCGAGACGCTGCCGTTCGTCGAGGGCTCGGATCGATCGGGACGGCTCCCGGCCTACGAGTAGACGAACGCGAGCCACCACGCCCCGGGGGAACGCGAGGACGGGAACAGCGGACCGAACGGAAAGGGCGAGGAGTCAGTCGTTGTCGGGTCGAGGGACGTTCTCGGCCATCGGCGTTCCTCGGACGAGGAGTTCGACCGCCTCGATGGCGGCATATCCCCCAAAGGCGGCGGTGAGCGCCCCCCCAGTTTGGACTACCGCGGTCAAGACGCTGCCGACGGTATAGACCAGTGGTGCGGCGACGAACCAGCCGCCGAATATCGCGGTCATGACGCCCGCGGCCAGGCGGGGCTGGCCGCACGCGCGAACCGAGTAGGCGTTGTAGCCGGCGAACACGACACCCAACAGGCCCGAGGCGACGACGCTGCCCCGGAAGGCCGCCGAAGCGCCGAGGACCAGCGGCGCGCTCGCGACGAGCAGACAGCCAAGCACCGCGACGACACAGACGCCGGTCGTGAATCGGGAGGGAGTCACGCCTTGTGGTAGGCCGGTGGATCACTTACGGCTTGGGAGCGACGGGCGATCGAGGCATTCCAGGTTGGCCGAGAAAGACCACTAGGGAGGATCGTTGGCAGCAGGTTTCGCCACAGAAATACCCCGATCTCCCCGATCGCTTCGGAAGCTACGACCGAGCATCGAGAACGGTTTCGAGACCGTCTCACCCCGAGGCCAGCAGACCGTAGTGTTCGGTGTCGTGGTACTCCCCGGCATTAAAGACGTGCTCGCGGAAGGTTCCTTCGCGGGTGAATCCCAGCCGGCGAAGCAGTGCCTGTGAGGCCTCGTTGTACCCGATCGTCCAGGCGAGCACCCGGTGCAGGCCGAGCGTGCGGAGAGTGTGATCGATCACTAACGCGGCTGCTTCGGTCCCATAGCCCACGCCTCGATAATCAGGGAGCAACCAGTAGGCGAGCGTGGCGTGATCGCTGTGTCGGAGGTCGAAGAGTCTGACCAAACCGACCGGCCCCTCGTTCACACAGGCGAGGAGGTCGAGCCTGTCGTCGTTTTCTCCGGCGTTCTCGACGAGCGATTCGATCTCCTCACGGCTCCGTGGATAGCGAAACAACAGCTCCTCGCGGAAATCGAGGTCGTTGTACACCCGCTGGAATAGTTCGATATCGGCGTCGTCGTTCTCGACAGTGCGAAGAGTCACGCGATCGCCACGGAGGAGGGGGGACGCCGGGCATGGGTTACAGGAACGGAATCGCAGTCCAAAAGTAGCGGGTCGCTCGACCTACGAGTGAACCACGAGCGGGCAGGCAGTCAGGACCGTGAGAGGAAGGCTTTGAGCTGGTCGGTCGAAAAGACGGAGGTCGGCTTGTCCATGTGCACGTCGATCTCGCCCGAGAGCGCTCGCAGGCCGACCTTCTGGAGGGGTTCGGGAAGCGAGTACGCGCGGCGAATCCAGGCACCCAGCCGGATTTCGGTACTCAGATCCGCTCGCCAGGCGCGCTCGTAGGCGGCGAGCGAAGCGGGATCGCGGGGATCGACCTCGCGGGCAGCGTGGTCGGCGGCAGTCATGCCATAGACGATGCCGCCACCGGTGAAGGGCTTGGTCTGGGCGGCCGCGTCGCCGATCAGAAGGCTTCGGTGGCCGGTAACTCGATCGGGCGGATCGATCGGGATCATCCCCGCACACACCTCGCCGACATCGATACCGTACTCGGTCGTGAATCGATCGAACAGTTCGTTCGCGCTCTCGCCGGGTGGGGCGGCGAGACCGTACTCGGTGCCGGCCTCACCCCGGGGAATGCGCCAGGCGAAAAACGACGGCGCGGTGAGGTGGACGTCGACGAAATCGGCGGGTTCGGTCTCCGTCGAGAATCCCAAGAGACCCTGGAGCTTCTCGCCCGGTTCGGGGAGGCCACACTCACGGCGAACGGTTGAAACCGGCCCGTCCGCGCCGACGACCATCTGAGCGTGGAACGTCTCGGTCGTCGGTTCGCTGCTGGATCCAGTAGTTGCCTCACCTGCGTCCGTGCGTGCGCGCACCGCGACGCCGTCCTCGCCTTCCTCAACGGCGAGGACGCTGTGGTCCTCCCGCAGGTCGGCACCGGCG
>PXRA01000032.1:31509-42947 GCA_003021725.1 Halobacteriales archaeon QH_8_64_26 | reverse complement strand
CGGCTGACTGTCAGGCTCTCCTGAACGGTCCGCTCGCGTCGCCACCAGTATAGGTTCGTGACCAGCAGCGCGATAGCCGATACGATCGCCGTTAGCGTGGTTCTATCGTTACTCATGGATCAGCCTCTTAAGTGCCGGACCCACCGACGGGTGAGTGATGAGCGGCGCGAGCCGGCTCGTAACGGGCGCGAGCCGCTCGTACCCCTCGAGCGACGCCCGAGTCGATCGGTGTGGCGGCGTCACGAAGCTTGTGAGCGACCGCGTCGTACCGCCGAACTGGGATTTGAACTCGTGAACGCCGGAATCCTGCCGCGAGCGACCGAAATCGACGACCGAGCTATCGTCTCGACAGGCCCGCTCGATCGCTCGGGTATAGAGGAGATGGTTCGGTCGGAGTTCCCAGGAGGACGCCTTCGACCCGTTTCCCCATATCATCGATACGTCCCCCCATTTCAGAAGGAACATCGCGCCGATCGGTCGGCCCTCGGCCTCCGCTACGAGCACCGTCAGGGCCTCGCCGAGGCGGGCATCGAGTGCCTCGAAGAACGTCGATGGGAACTGTGGGCTGCCGAGCCGCTCCATCGTGTCGACGTACAGCGGATAGAACGTCTCGACGTCGCCCTCGACTACGTCGACGCCGTGGTCCTCGGCAGCTCTGGTGCGCTGTCGAGCCTGCTTCGCGAACGCCGACTCTCGGACCTCCTCGAACGGGCGATCGGCGTCCAGCCGGTGAACTGTCCCGGTCGACGTACCGCCGTACCCGGCGGTGCTGTACCCACGAACGCCGCTCCAATCGACGTCCTTGATCACGAGCGCACCGAGCCGTCCGACGCCGTCCGCTACCGTCGAGAGGACGGCCGCGCCATCGACCCGGTCGGCGAGAAGCGGGAAGCCGTACTCGCAGAAGGGATTGAGGACGCTGTAAGCGGGGGGGTCCGGAACGACGAAGCCCGGTAGGACCCCGACCACTTCGCCCGTCGCGTCGTGTAGTAGGCGATGCCGGGGCTCATAGCCGAACGTCGCCTCAACAGCTTCGAGCCACTCGCGCGTATGGAAGACGGTCGCTTCGAGGTGGTTCCGAACGAACGTGTCCCACACCTTCGGAAGGTTCTCGACCGCTCGAACGTCGAGATCACCACCCATGGCGATCGATCACCCCCTGTACGCTATCGAAGACGAACGAATCGAGGAGGGCGTCGAGCTTCCCTTCGAGCCGTTCGATCCCGTGAAAGCTGACGAAGCGCTTGTTCGGTGCGATCCCATTAGTGACGACCGCGGGGTTGAACTCCCAGGGGTGGAAGTACAGCGTCGCCGGTATGCCCCGGTGGTTGAGGGAGCGGATGCCCCACTTCAACACCTGCACCGGGAGCGTCCGCGCGTAGAACCCGCCGGCGATCGGCAACCGGAACGAAGAACTGAATACGGCGAGTGGAAACTCGAGGAACGGATCCACTTCCTCGACGTCACCGTCGCCGACGAACGGTCGGACCTGGCGGAGCGCGTACGGCCGGATCGGGGCGCCGGACACGCCGTACATGGGTGTTCGAACCGGGAACAGGCTCGAATCATACCGGAAGGCCGCCGCGTCGAGCGCGTCGAATGCCCACCGCGTCCGCGACCCGACGGAGAAGTTCGGCGCGCGAAAACCGACCGGTCGTTCGCCCGTTACGTCGCGGATCGCATCGGTGCTCAATGCGAGTTCGCGTTCGAACGTCGCCTCGTCGAGTTCGTAGAGCGGCGTGTGTGTGTGCCCGTGGGAAGCGATCTCGTGGCCGTCGGCTGCGAGGTCCGCGATAACCTCCGGGTGCTCACGGACGACCTCGCCGACGGTAAAGAACGTCGCCCGCACGTCATGTTCGTCGAGCAGGTCTGTGACGACGGCGACCGACTCCTTGATTCGATCCGTCCGGTCGGTCACCACATCGCGTAGTAGCGTCGCCGTGTACCAGTGCTCGAGATCGAACGAGAGCACGTTAGTAGTGGTACCAGCTGTTGTCATCTATACGATCCCGATTAGGAAGTTTATTCTATATATAGTTACGTTCATTCCACATTTACGGACGTCAATTTCGGGCTTAAAATGGACCGACGGGTAGGAGACGAGCGGAAAACCACGCATCAGCCGTTCGTATAGGCAAGCGTTCGGCGTACTGCCACGCGCCACGATCGATGGAGGTCCTCCGAACTTCGGCCCAGAAACGGCCTACCGTACCCGTACTCGATACGCCGGCAGCGGTCGCACGAGTTTACCGGAAACAGGACGGAAGACACCGCCGGTAGGGTGAGAAATCGGCTCTCGCCGGTCAGTTCGATCGGGCCAGTTGTTCGGGATCGCTTCGAGGTAGTCCCGATAGGATCGACCGATCGTCACATACTACCGACGTGGCTCAGCGCGTCGGGCTGGTTCTCCGCGTCGCGTAGCGTTTAGTGGCCGGCAATCGTAACCCCGGTATGGCCGAGGAACCGACGGCGAACATCAGCGGTGGGACTGCGGGCGGGAGTGGGGCAGTCGAGTTCGAACCCGAAGACGCGGCGACCCGTGCGGAGAGCGTTATCGACCGCTTGGGTAAGCTCTATTGGCAGAAGAGCTACGGCGGCCAGGATGCCTTCACCTGTCTCGTGCGCACGGTTCTAAGCCAGAACACGAGCGACAAAGCGAGCCAGCCCGCCCACGACAACTTGATGCAGCGGTATGCGGGCTCCGAGGATGACGAAAGCTCGACTGACCTCGCCGAGGCACTCGCGGCGGCCGACCAGCCCGAACTCGCCGAGACCATCTCGAACGCGGGACTCTACAACCAGAAGTCGAAAACCCTCATCGCGCTGGCCGAGCGCGTCGTCGCCGAGTACGGCGGTGCCGAGGAGTTCGATGCCTTCGTTCGCGAAGCCGACCATGACGACGTGCGCGATACCTTGCTCGACATGAAGGGTGTCGGCCCGAAGACCGCGGACTGTGTACTGCTGTTTTCCGGCGGTCGCGGCGGGGTTTTCCCCGTCGACACTCACGTTCACCGGATCTACCGTCGGCTGGGCATCGCGCCGGCCGAGGCCGATCACGAGGCGGTACGAGGCGTTTTGGAGAAGCGGGTGCCCGCCGAGAAATGTGGGTTCGGGCATACCGCGAGCATCCAGTTCGGCCGCGAGTACTGCAAGGCCCGAAAGCCGGCCTGCTTGGACGATCCCGATGCCTGCCCGCTCGGCGACGTTTGCGAGCAGGTGGGCGTCTATCCCGAGTCAGGTGAGGTCATCGATCCCGCAGAGGCACCGGAAGCGGAGTGAGCGTCGCGATGGTCTCGGAGCGTTCTCGTCGGTCGATGGGGATCAGTCCGCCAGACTGTCGAGGATCGCGTGGGCGCTCGTGAGGTTCGTCGCGAGCGGGACGTCATGGACGTCACAGATCCGGAGCAAGGCGGTAATGTCCGGCTCGTGAGGTTGGGCCTGGAGGGGATCGCGCAGGAAAAAGACCGCATCGCAGTCGTCCTTGGCGACCTCCGCGCCGATCATCATATCGCCGCCGTAGGGACCCGATTCCAGCCGTTCGACCTCCAGGTCGGTCTCCTCGTTCAGCCGCCCGCCGGTGGTGCCGGTCGCGATGAGGTCGGCGTTTTCCAGTCGATCGGCGTGCCGTCGAGCGAACTCGACCAGGTCGTCTTTCATGTCGTCGTGAGCGATGAGCGCGATGCGCATGAGAACCATCTCGTGGCTGCCGACTTCAAGTTATGTCTGCACTGCGGCCGGGCGATAGTGAGGGGAGCCGGGCACTGAAGACTTCACGCATCCGCGAGCGAGTGTAACGAGCGAGCGGTTCACCGTGACTGAGCGACTGTAAGGAGCGAGGGAGCGGGCCGACGAGCGAACGGAGCGCAAGCAAAGTTCGCGAGGAGTGCTTTTGGTGGAGATGCCTCCGGCGTCTCGTCACTGAGCGAGAGCGGAGCTCTCGCGAGGTCCAAAAGAGCCATCGGCTCTTTTGAAGATCACGGAAGACGCTACGCGTCTTCCGAACGACAGCGCAAAAGGTCCGGCGGAAGGTGCGTCTATTTGAAGCGGAAGGTCTCCAGGTTCTTCGGCGAGAACGTTCGCATATTGTAGTTGTGATAGAGCGCCGAGGAGAGGTCCTGCACGCTCGATTCGTCGCCGTGTACACACAGGACCTTCTCGGGGCGGGGGTTCATCGTCTTCACGAAGTTCTCCAGGCCCTGGCGGTCGGCGTGACCTGAGAACCCATCGACGGTCTCGATGTCGAGGTCGAGCGAGAGGGTGCTCGAGCGGCCCTGGCCGTTACCCATCGGAATCTCGTCCCAGCCCCCCTGAATCCGGCGGCCCATCGTCCCCTGGGCCTGGTGGCCGACGAAGACCATCGTCGAGTCCGGATCGGGACCTAAGTGTTCGAGCCAGGACATGATCGGGCCGCCGGTGACCATTCCCGAGGTCGAGAGGATAATGGAGGACTCGCCGTCGGCGACGTCCTGGCGTTCGTCCTCGCCCTCGTCGATGTGGTTGAACTGCGGGGCGAGGAAGGGGTTCTCGTCGTCGTGGAAGATCGTATCCCGCAGATCGTCCCGGAGGTACTCGGGGTAGGCGGTGTGAATCGCGGTCGCCTCCCAGATCATCCCATCGAGGTGGATCGGCATCTCGGGGATCTCGCTCATTCGCATGGCCTCCTCCAGGACGAGCATGATCTCCTGGGAGCGCCCGACCGCGAAGGCCGGGATCACCACCTTACCGTCGCGCTCGTAGGTCCGGTTGATGATCTCTGTGAGATCCTGTTCGGAGTCCGCCCGATCGGTCTGGTAGTCGTTCCGGCCGCCGTAGGTCGATTCCATCACCAGGGTCTCGACCCGCGGGAAGTCGTTGACCGCGCCGTTGAACAGACGGGTGTCGTCGTAGTGGATGTCACCGGAGAACGCGACGTTGTATAGGCCCTCGCCGATGTGGAAGTGGGCAACGGCGCTGCCGAGGATGTGCCCGGCATCATGGAGGGTGAGTTTGATGTCGGGCGCGATATCGGTAACGTTGCCGAACTCGAGGGGGATGGTGTGTTTGATCGCTTCCCGGACCATCGCGCTCTCGTACGGTGGGGAGCGGCCCTCCTTCGCGGCGACGTCCAGGTAATCGAGCGTCAACAGCCCCATTAGGTCCCGCGTCGGTTCGGTGGTGTAGATCGGCCCGTCGTACCCGTATTTGAACAGCAAGGGGAGGAGCGCGGAGTGATCGAGGTGGGCGTGAGTGAGGACGACCGCGTCGATCGAGTTCGCCCCCGAACCGAGGGCTTCGGGCACCTGGAGGTGGGGTACTTCGTCGGAGCCGGGCTTGTCGCCACAGTCGATCAGGATCCGGGTCTCGGGCGTCGAGAGAATAAAGGATGCCCGCCCGACCTCCCGACAGCAGCCCAGGGTGGTGACCCGGACCCACTGTTCGTCGCTAAAGGTCTCGCGGTGAATCTGCCGGCCGATCCGTTCTAAGGCGTCCCGGCGTTCCTCGCGTTCCTGTTTGAGGAAGTTCCTGACATTAGAAACCGTTGAGGACTCTATGGGGGGAGCTCTGACGACCTCCGGCGTCCAGCCGGTACGCTTGGTGATCTCCCGAAGCGTCGAGCCTCGACGGCCGATGACCATGCCGGGTTTAGCGGCTTCGATCATTACCTCGCCGGTATCGGTATGGAAATCGATGTCGCTCACGCCGGCGTCGTCCGGAATAGCGTCGAGAACGTCCTTGCGTGCCGCTTGAGGATCGGTCAGTACGTCGGGGTCGGGCCGAACGGTAATACGTTTCCTGAGTTTGCCGGCCAGATTTCGGACCAGATCCCCGTCCTGTGCGAACTCCTTTGGCTCCCGGGTATAGACGACGAGTTCGGGACCTTCGTACCGCACGTCCGAGACCGAGATCCCGCTTGGGAGTTCGCTCGTGATCTCTGCTTGTAGCGTTTCGAGTTGCTGTTCTACCGTGCTCATAGCTCGAAGGAATAGGTAACCATCGTTCGTTGTCGTCGGTGGGCTCCGAGTCGTCCGAACCGTTCGGATCGTCTCCTCGGTTCGCAGCGTAGTCCCCGCCGGCCGATAGTTTCCGGGACGACGCGGTGTTCGGTCCGGCCACGAGCGGTGACCGGGCACGGCGGAAGCGTTCGGCCGCGTCCATTGGAACGGAAACTGAGGGACATAAGGCGTCTACTGCGGAGGTCTCGCCGCTGAGCTACGATATCGAATCGCGATCCAGGAACGCCGACTACCGCACGGAGAACCCGGAGAACCCACGCATGAGGCTACGTAAACCCCAGGGATTATAAAAACCTTCGCAAACCTGTAGTTCCCGGAGGTGATTCTAGGAGTATGGAACTCACGCCGGCGGTCGTCGAAGCCGAGCGGGATTGGGTTAGGGGGGGGGCTCGCGGACGCTTTCAGCACCGAGGTCACGAGCGTCGAGACCGCCGATTACGAGGCGGCGGTTGACGCCGTTTTCGCCGACGGCGATCTGGCGGTGAACGTCGCAGCGCTCACCCGGTTGCTCCGCGATCTCGATGTCGCGGCCGACTATCCGGGGTTCGTCGTGGACGAATTCCTGGGCCGGGAACTCGCGGGCTGTCTGGCGGGCGACCAACCCCTCCGCTTGCTGGGGGAGGCGACCTTTCATTACGCCGACGTCACGACTCACACCGAGGGCACCGCGGGTGCGGACGATCTCGACGCCGCGCTCGCGGCGGGCTTTCAGACCCGACTTCCCGGTTGGCCCTGGACCGCACAGCCCAGTCCCTTCGGCGTCGAGCCGCGCTGATGAGTAGAGGGGTTCGATCGACGCGGCGATCGAGGGCTACCGGCGGCGAGGAGTGGCGACCGGATTCGGAGGTTTCGGTGGGGTTTTCCGTTCGCCGGGCGGGTAGGGGGTATGAGTAAAGCGGCGACGCTGCACACGAGCCACGGCGACATCGAGGTCGAACTCTACGAGGAGCGCGTTCCGGAGACGGTCTCGAATTTCGTCGGGCTGGCGACCGGCGAACAGACCTGGGAGCACCCCGAGACCGGCGAGGAGATGACCGAACCGCTCTACGACGACGTACCCTTCCACCGAGTTATCGCCGAGTTTATGCTCCAGACCGGGGACCCGACGGGCACCGGCCGGGGCGGTCCGGGCTATACCTTCGAGGACGAGTTCGACGAGGAGCTGCGCCACGACAGTCCGGGCACGCTCTCGATGGCCAATCGCGGGCCCGATACGAATGGCTCGCAGTTTTTCATCACGCTCGACGCCCAACCCCACCTCGACGACCGCCACGCCGTTTTCGGCGAAGTAACCGATGGGATGGACGTGGTGGAGGAAATCGGTTCGGTCGAGACGGACGGCAACGACCAGCCCCAGGAGGAAGTCCTGCTCGAATCAGTTGAGATCGAGGACTGAACAGCAGTTCGGATCTCGGAGGAACGACGAAGTGAGACTGGGCGATCGAAACCGCCTTTTCGCTGAGGGTCCCAGAACGACTCGGGCGAGGGTGGCCGAGCCAGGTCAAAGGCGGCGGGCTTAAGACCCGCTCACGTAGGTGTTCATGCGTTCGAATCGCATCCCTCGCATGCCAATCCTGCTTCCCTCTGTCGGTTCTCTTCCGGTCATAGGACGAACATATGGTCGATCCATTAACCGATGCCGTTCGATTGAAGAGAGAATGGGAGCGGGGAGGCTGGTTCAGAGGGGTAGATAATGAGTCCAACTAAAGTTTTCCATTCAGCAGGTGGTTCCTGTTCTTCTTTTTCGGAAAGCTGCCATACTTCGGCCCTGTCCGATACCGACTAATCTGCTCTCCCTCCGGTGGACTGTTGAGCTTGGTCACCTCGTCATTGCTCAGATTATATTCTTTCTTATGTTGATCAAGGTACTCCCGCTTTTCGGTATCAGTGAGGCTATCGATTACTCCGATATAGAAGCCTCTTGCCCAGTAGAGTTCGACGTCGTAGGTTTCGTGAGGTTCCCCAGCAAGAACATGGATGTCTTTATTTCTGATTTGTTCTATCGCTATCGGATCTCCGTTCCCAAGATCACTAATCCGATCAACCGTTACCTTCATATCCAGTTATTTTTCAACTAACGACATAATTCTTACGGCGACAACGATTGACACACAGTACTTACTGACGCTCATCGTTGCACACAAACACCCACCTGTTCAACCTCTACGGGTTCCCAGAGTAAGAGTAGAGAATCAAATTCTTTTCTGTTACTCTTGCTCCGAGTCCCACTCACGTAGT
Organism: Halobacteriales archaeon QH_8_64_26; assembly: GCA_003021725.1. Classification (GTDB taxonomy): domain Archaea; phylum Halobacteriota; class Halobacteria; order Halobacteriales; family Halococcaceae; genus PXQR01. The sequence goes on along the minus strand of PXRA01000032.1, from coordinate 34,716 downwards.
CTCCGCGAGCGCCAGCGAGCGGAGCAGGGAAGTCGCACCCGTGAACGAAGTAAACGGGACCATCTTCCCGTGGTGTTCATGCGTTCGAATCCCATCCTGGCGGTGATCCTATCGAGTTTCGTTAGTACGGTAACCCTATTACCCGGAGGACCACTACTGGTACTATGGTCCGATCCGAAACCGAAGGTCGGCCGATCGTTCGGACCGAGAGCATACTCGGCGGCGATCCTCGGATCGAAGAGACCTGAATCGGGGTCCACCACGTCGTGTATTCGATCCTCGACGGGGGGTGCAGCATCGAGCAGGTGGTGACCGTCACCTACCCCGATCTCTCGGAAGGGGACGTCCTCTCCGCACTCGCCCACTACATCGAATATCGGGAGGAAATCGAGGAGATGCGGAAGCGACGGCTGGAAATCATCGAGAAACACCGGCGTGATTCCGATGCGATCACCGGCCCTGACGATCTGCCGGCCGAACTCCGTCCGGAGTGAGCAGTGCTCCGGCTTCTATTCGACCAACATGCCGGTAGCGAGACTTACGAGCGGCCGTCTTCGAGCGATGGGTTCGATATCGAACTCCTCCGTAACGTCGACTCGTTAGGACCGAGGGCCGACGATACGGAGGTATGGCACTACGCCGTCGAGAACGACCGCGTCGTCCTCACCAACGATCAGCACTTCATCGATGGCACCGCCGATCCGAGCGATAGGACACACCCCGGTGTGATCCCCTATGATATTACGACCGGGCGGCGATCACCGAAGCCATCGAGCCCATCGAGTGCATCGAGGCTGTAATCGACACCGAACGGACGGCCGAGAACGGAATCGAGTTTCACGTCCCGACCCGGTGGATCGACTAACGGCCTTATCGAGAGTGGCCACTGGTCGTCTCTCGTTCCCGTTCGCAGTTCACGATCGAGCGGCCCTACCGTCCGATACCGCGACCGGACGCGAGATTCCGCCACCGACGAGGCGGAGATTTATGTTGGAGGGTACAGTGACGTACGGGTCATGGGTAGGGACCAGAACGAGGCGGACGGGGAGTGTACACGGTGTGGGGATTACGGCTTTACCGTTCACCGCCGCAAGGGACGGCGGTATCCGTATCCGTGTCCCGCATGTGAGCGAGAGGAGGAAGCGACCGTGCTGGATGCACAGCGCGTGCTCGCCGAGCACGGCGACGACCTGCGAACGACCTACGCCCGGTAAGCGAGGAGCGCTGATCCTCGCGATCCAGCGCGGACCAGTGGTGTTGACCGGAGAAACTCACCGGCCCCGGAACGTGGCTTAGTCGGGACACGATGGGCTTTTTTACGCGATCACCGTAGCTCCCGTATGACTGACGCGGTTCCCGAGCGGGTGAGGCAGGCGTTCGCCGACCACGAAGCCTTCGAGGAGAGCACGGAAAGCAAAGGAGGGAAAGCAGGCTTTCTCGTGACGACAACTAGCTTCGACGCCACCGTTCGAATCGAGGCGAGCGAGGACGGCAACGGCCTCAACGACAGTGAGGACCCGAGCGGCTCGGCGCTTCGCTACCGGGTGCTGTGTCGGGTGCCGACGCTGTCGGCGGCGGTCGAGGGCCCGGTCGAGACGGTCGTCGAGGAAGGGTGGTTCGATACGTTCTCGCTTCGCCTCGAAGACGCCGCGATGGCCGTTCCCGGCACGACGGAGATCGCGGGTCCCGAAGCGCACGCCGAGGGCGGGACGATCCTCGTCGAGGCGGGTTTCGAGGCGGGAAGCGCCGGGCGAGCAACGGACGTCGCCAAGGCACTGGTCGATTACGTCGAGGGCACCTACGTCGAGGGCGTGATCCCGGGCTATGAGTACCGGCCGCCGGTGAGCGATCTGCTCGCAAGCGCCCGCCAGGGCGGCAGTGACGAGAACGGGGACGATTCGGCGACGAGCGCCGACGGGTCGATGCCGATGTAACCGGACAGGAGCGACGCCGTTCGATAAGGCCCGAGAGCGATCACGAGCTTTGGGCCGGTGTTCGGGTTCTTTCGATTCCCCGTCGTTCACTCCATCGCAACGTAGGTTTGTGTGCTCTCGACGCCGTCGATCCCCTGGATGGTGTCGGCGGCGATCTCCTTTACGTCCGCAGGGGAGTCGACTGAAAGTTTGGCGATGAGATCGACGTCGCCCGCGACGATCGATGCCCGGTCGATACCCCCCAACTCGGAGATCGATCGCTTGAGCCGGTCGGCTTCACCGGTATTGGCCTTGACGAGCACGTAGGCGACGACCATCTCAGGCCCCTCCCGCTTCGGCGCTCGCGAAGGCGTCCGCCACGCTGCCGACGATGATCCGGCGCACGTCGTCCAAGGCCTCGAAATCGGCGAGCACTACCAGCCGATCGCCGAGTTCGAGCGACGCGTCGGGGTCGGGCAGCGCCATCGGGCCGTCTCGCTTGCCGAAGGCGAGCAGCCGCGAGTCCGCTGGGAGCGCGATCTCGCTCAGGGTATAGCCCCGAGTCGGCGAGTCGTCGGTGACTTCGAGTTCGACGACCTGCAGGCTCTGGGCGATGTCGGCGACCGCACGGATATTGCCCCCGATCAGGGCGTTTTTCGCGGCGCTCGCGCCCAGTCGCTCGGGGTAGATCACCTCGTCGACCTCGCTCGCGTACTGTTGGTAGATCCCCTCGCGGTAGTCCTCGTCGATCCGCATGACCGTCCGACAGTCATGCGCCTTCCCGATCATGCAGGCGACGAAATTGATGTTGAGGTCGCCCGAGAGCGCTCCGAGGGCATCGGCTTCGGCGACGCCGGCCTCTTCGAGAACGACTTCGTGTGAGCCGTCGCCCTCGACGATCTCGAAGGGCGCGTCGGAGAGCGCTTCGAGCGCCGACGCGTCGGGTTCGACGACGGTGACGCCGTGGTCTTCCTCGGCGAGAACTCGCGCGGTACGGAGACCGACCCGTCCGCCACCGACGATAATGAACTCCATAGCTCCCTTACAGCGAGCCGCGTCTAAAACATTGCCCACCGGTCGACCGGCGGACGGCCGCGATAGCTGGCCGGCCAGCCGGGCAGTCGGTCGCTCCCCGGACCGGTAGTAGCGGGGTTCGGTGAGGAGTTCTCCTCGACGCAGAGTTCCCATCGATCCCCCGCGGGGAAGCTTTAACCCGTCGGTCGTCCACGATAGAGCCCATGGTACATTCGTTCGTCATGGTCGAGACGGCGACCGGGAGCATCGAGTCGGTGTT
>PXRA01000032.1:21557-31391 GCA_003021725.1 Halobacteriales archaeon QH_8_64_26 | reverse complement strand
TTGATCGTCCGGACGGCGGCGAGCGCTCCGGTAGGTGCGCTCGGCTCGGACAGCGCGATCCCGTCGTTCCCCGCACCGGTCCTCGGCCCGCGATCGGTTCCGACACGGCAAAGAGGGCGTCGAACGTGAGATGGGTATGGTCTCGGCCGCGGGTGCGATCGGCGTTCTGTTCATCGTCGCACTCAACACCGCGATAGCCGCGCTCGTGACACGCTTCCTTCGCGTTCGGCTGGAGACCCAGTGGGGAGCGGCTATCTACGTCGCGCTGTTTGCCCCGGCGCTGGAGGTCCTCGTCCTGCTCGTGTCGAGCGGGGTCTTGGGTCTGGGGTCGAACCTCGGCGGCCCGGTCGCCGTTCTCACCGTCGCGGTCTTTCTCCCGCTCGCGCTCGGAGCTGCCTTCGATCTCTTCTGGATGCCCGCCCCGGAGGAAGTCGATGTGCCCGACACGCTCTGAGCGCTCCTCAGTGTCGACCTCCCGGCCCTCGGTCCGCTCCCGACCCGTTGGGTCTTCGAGGAAGACTCGGGTCCACCGAACAGGAGCGTCTAGCTCCCCAATAGGCCTTCGAGGTGTCCCTCGACCGCATCGAGCACCGCTTCGGGGGACTGGCTCGCATCGATGCGGACGAACCGTCCGGAATCGGCGGCCAGCAGCCGTTCGTAGTTCTCGCGCACATCTGCAAGGAAGTCCACTTCCTCGAACTTGTTCGCCCCGGCGCTCCGCTCCGCTCCGCTCTCGGGATCGACGTCGAGGTAGATCGTCGCGTCCGGGGCTCGCGTCCAGGGCTCATGCACCCCCATGATGTACTCTAAGGGCCGATCGATCACCCCTGCCAGCGCGGCGGCCTGGTAGGCGTACCGGGAGTCGGAGTACCGATCGGAGACCACCAGTTCATCCGCTTCGAGCGCGGGACGGACAGTTCGAGCGAGGTGGGCGGCGTGATCGGCGGTATAGAGGAACAGTTCGGCGAGCGGGTCGGCTTCTCCCTCGGATAGCGATCGCTTCACTGCCTCGCCGTACCACGAGTCGGTCGGCTCCCTGGTGAACGTGGCGGGTCGATCGATCACTGTCGACTCGCGTAGTGCCCTCCAGACCGTACTCTTCCCGCTGCCGTCGATCCCTTCGAGCGTGAGGAGCATACGCGAGCGTCGGCCGGCCCAGTGTTAAATACCCCACGGGCCGACGGTTGACCCTGTCGTCGTTCGCGGCCGTCCTCTCGCCCGATCGAGCCCATATGCTATCGAGTCGTCGTGTCCGCTTTACGCTCGGGATCGGAGCCCCCGAGAAGGGAGTTACCGACGACGATCAACGGTAGTTTTAGGTCGCCTTCCCGAGTGGTCCGATGCATGAACGTGTTGGTGACCGGCGGGGACGGGTTCGTCGGATCGCACCTCTGTGACGAACTGGCGGGCCGGGGGCACGACGTGACGGCCCTGTCGCGCGATCCCGATCCCTCGGTGTTCACGGAGGACGTCGAGACCGAAACGGGCGACATGACGGCCTACGAATCGATCGAGGGCGCTTTCGAGGGGGTTGACGTCGTCGTCAACCTCGTTGCCCTCTCGCCGCTGTTCCAGCCGAGGGGCGGCGACGAGAAACACTTCGAGATCCACCTCGAAGGCACCGAAAACGCCGTCCGAGCCGCCGAGGAACACTCAGTACCTAAATTAGTCCAGATGAGCGCGCTGGGAGCCGACCCGCAGGGACCGACGGCTTACATCCGCTCGAAGGGCCAGGCCGAAGGGGTCGCCCGGGATTCGGACCTCGACTGGGTGATCTTCCGGCCCTCGGTCGTCTTCGGCGAGGGGGGGGAGTTCGTCTCCTTCACCGAACAGCTAACTCCGCCCTTCCTCGCGCCCCTCCCCGGCGGCGGTCGGACTCGCTTCCAGCCGATCTGGGTCGAGGATCTCGCCTCGATGCTCGCCGACGCTACCGAGGACGACGCTTTCGACGGCGAGGCCTACGAGATCGGGGGCCCGGAGGTACTCTCGCTCGCGGACGTGGCCCGCATGATCCAGCGCGCGAAGGGCAAGTCGGTCTCGATCGTCCCCGTGCCCATGAACCTCGCGGAGATCGGACTGTCGGTCGCCGACCCGATCCCGATGGTGCCCTTCGGGTCGGATCAGGCCCGCTCCTTGCAGATGGACAACACTGTGAACGAAAACGGCGTCGACGCCTTCGGCGTGAGCGAAGGTGACCTGCGGACCCTCGGGGACTATCTCGACGTCAGGTGAGAGCGGTCGGCGCGGCTCGTAGCGAACGACTGGTTCGAACCGATCGGCGTGCGTTTCACGGCAGTTCTTTCGTGCTCGATGCCTTCGAATCGGCATGCGCGTCGTGGTACCGTTCGCGACCGAGCATCCGAAGACCCGACTCGACGGCGTGTTGAGCGCCGAAGAGCGTGTCGCGTTCTCGCGGGCGATGCTCGCGGATGTCCTCGAAACAGTCCGCGAGACGGGCCGTGATCCCGAGGTGCTCGCGACTGCGCCTCTCGACGCGACAGCCGTTAGCGACGGGTCCGCCGGAGCTGATTCCTTCGGTTCGCCCGAAGCCCCGGTACGGGTCGACGACCGGGCGCTCACCCCGGCAGTAAACGCGGTGCTCGAAGCCTCCGAGGAACCGGTCGCCGTGGTGATGGCCGACCTCGCGCTCGCGACGCCCGCCGCCCTCCGGGAGTTCTTGGCTGCGGAGAACGAAGTCGTCCTCGCGCCGGGACGGGGCGGAGGGACGAACGCCCTGCTCGCTTGCCACCCCGATTTTCGGGTCGATTACCACGGCACTTCTTACCTCGATCACCGCGAGCGTGCCCGAGCGATCGGCGCGAGCGTCGGGATAGTTGACTCCTTCCGGCTCGCGACCGACATCGACGAACCGATTGACCTCCCGGAGGTGCTGTTACACGGCGAGCGGCGAGCGACTCGGTGGCTGCGGGCGGCGGGTTTCTCGCTCGCCGTCACCGACGGTCGCGTCGGTGTGGAGCGATGAAACGAGTGACGGGACGAGACGGGCTCCTCGCCGTCGGAGGGGAGGTAAGAGAGAGGCCGGTAGATGTGGGCTGAATTTGGGACAACCGTTTTACTTACACACGGTTTGTCCTTACCTGCGTGAACCGTACCGGTTCGCGCGCGACGTTCCGGGGTGGTCGCGATCGGCCCGCGGCCTCACCCTCCCGGCCGTGTCCTTGGTCCCTGCCTTCCTCCTCTCCCTCGTCGTAATCCCCTCCCTTGGGCCACGATACGTTCTCGATACAGTCGGCAGGGATCGAAACCGACCCCCGTCGATCGACCATCGGACCCAGACAGGTTTTTGTCGCTCGGGGTCGGAACACGGCCGTGACCCTCGGGGCGGATATCGACGGGCCCTCGCCCTCCGAGCGCAAAGCGACCGTTCCGGAGTTCGTTCCCGCAATCGACGACGACGAGGTAGACGCCTTGCTGTCGGTTTCGCCAGCGGACGTCTCGCCCGCGTCGGAACTGAGTTTCTGTCGGAACGTCTTCGTCCCGCTGACGACCGCCTGTCGGTACACCTGCTCGTACTGTACGTACTACGACGACCCGGGCGAGGCGACCCTCATGGCTCCCGAAAGCGTCCGTGAACTCCTCCGAACCGGGGCGCAGGCCGGCTGTACGGAAGCACTGTTTACCTTCGGCGACGAACCCGACGCACGCTACGAGGGTATTCACGCTCAGTTGGCCGCAATGGGCCACGACTCGATGCTCTCGTATCTGGAATCCGTCTGTGGAATGGCTCTGGAGGAAGGACTGCTCCCACATAGCAACCCGGGCGACCTGGAGTACGAGGAGATGGCCGGTCTCGCCGATGTAAACGCCTCGATGGGCGTTATGCTCGAGACGACCGCCGACGTCGCTGCCCACGGCGGTCCCCGGCGGAAGACCCCCGAACAGCGCCTCCGGACCATCGAGAACGCCGGTCGCCTCGGGGTGCCTTTCACCACCGGCATCCTGGTCGGCATCGGCGAGAGCCGCCGTGACCGGGCCCACAGCTTGTGTGCGATCAGTGCGCTTCACGAACGGCACGGTCACATACAGGAAGTGCTCGTCCAGCCGGTCGTCCCGAACGAGCGCTGGCAGGCACCCGGCCCCGACGTCGAAGTTCTCCGGGACGCGGTGGCGATGGCCCGGGCCTGTCTACCCGAAGCGGTGTCCGTCCAGGTCCCGCCGAACCTCGCGCCGGTCGAAGCGGTACTCGACTGTGGGGCCGACGACCTCGGGGGCGTCTCGCCGGTGACCGACGACCACATCAACCCCGAGTACGCCTGGCCGGCGCTTCGCGAACTGGAGGAGTTAGCCGAGAAAGCAGGAGTGCTCCTCCGCGAGCGCCTGCCGGTCTACGAGCACTTCCTGCCCGATGGACTCGGAGGGAAAGACGGCGAGCGACGCAACGACGGTAAGGATAGCGACACCGCGAAGGACAACGAGTGGGTCTCCGGGCGGATCGGACGGGCGATCGCTGCGGACGGAGAGGCCGGCGAGCGCTACCGGGCGGTGCTCCGCGGGACCTCGCTCGACGATCGGTGAGCGTCCGCGGCGACGGGCCCCCCGTAGGCGACTCCTTGTCAGCACCGTAGTCGTAGCGACCGGCGGTGACCACCGACGATTCGAACGGCGGCGGGCGCGGACTTTTCGGGCGAGCGAACACGCTGGCGACGCTCCTCCGGGCCGGCCGCGCGATTCGGACGGGAAACACCGGTCGAGCGGCGCTACTGGTGGGATCGGTGCTGCTCGGCCGACGCCACCCACGAGTGGGATTCCTTATCCGACTGCGGACACGCTGCACCGGGTACGGGGGCGACTGCGGTGAATCGCTGTAGCCCACCGCTCCGACGGTCCCGAGGCTAGCAGCGCAGGCCCGGACCCCGTCCCGGCTGTGCTGGCAGGGATCAGTCATCGGCCGGTTGTGCCGGTCGCGTGGCGCGGATCGGCGTGCCGTTTGCCTTCGGACCCAGTTGCGGACCGTAGGGCGTGTCATCGGGATCGATCCGTCGTTGTTGTCGGTAGTCCGTCGACCGTTCGGTAGGTACCCGCCCGGTCGCCGAAATCATCGAGACGAACTCCCCGAACGAGCGGTACTCGCCATACTCTCCGCCCGCTCGTTTGGTGATCTCCTCCGAACAGATGGTCCCCATGAAATCGTTCGCCCCACAGGAGAGCATCTTCAGGCCCTGCTCGTCGCCGTATTTCACCCAGCTCGATTGGATGTTTTCGATGTTGTCGAGAAAGAGCCGTGAGACGGCGATCATCAACTCGTCCTCCTCGGTACTCGCACCGCCGGTGACGAGACCCCGCTCGTAAAGCGGCGTGTTCCCATGGATAAAGGAAAGGGGCACGAACTCGGTGATCGCGCCCGTCCGGTCCTGGAGGTCCCGGACCCTCTGTAGGTGCATGACCCGGTGGCGGGCGTTCTCGACGTGGCCATACATGATCGTCGCCGTCATGTCGAGTCCGACTGCCGAGGCGGCTTCCATCGCTTCGAGCCAGCCCGTCGAGTCGATCTTGCCCGGGCAGATCACTTGCCTGACTTCCTCGACGAGGATCTCCGCGGCCGTCCCGGGCACCGAATCGAGGCCGGCACGCCGTAGCTGCTCGTAGACGTCCGCGTAGCTCCGGTCGGTGCCCCGTTTCGCGTGGTAGGCCTCCTCGGGGGTCATCGAGTGGACGTGGATTCCCCCCACGCTCATCGCGTCGATCTGCTCGATGTAGGTGCCCGGATCGACGTCGTAGCAAGCGGGCGGGCGGTAGTTCACCGTACTGTGGGCCTGCTCGTAGTTCGCGAGGATCTCGTGATGTTCCGCGTCGAGCGCGAACCCCGGGTGAAGTCCCGAAACCGAACAGACCTCATAGATCCCCCGTTCTACCGCGTCGCGGACGGTCCCCCGTGACTCCTGTGGAGTCTTCGTAAAGCCCTCGTGGTCGGTTTCGCTGTCGGTTCGGAAGGCTTCGGCGGGGTCCTTGAAGTTACAGAACAGACAGCCCGTATTGCAGGCGGTGGTGACGTTGTTGTTGAGATTGGCGACGAAGGTGACCTCCTCACCGACGACTTCCGCCCGACGCCGGTCGGCGGCCTCCAGTACCAGTTCCTTTCGCTCCGGGTCGATCCCCTCGGCGTTTCCGCTCGCATCGCTGCCGGTCGTCATGAGCGCAACGCCGTCCTCGACGGAGAGTCGTTCGCCGTTACGAGCTTTCGCCAGGGCGTTCTCGAAGGACTGGTCCGTTTCAGGCCGGTGTTCGAACTCGATTTCTTGGGAGCGGTCCCCGTTCGCCATCGTCATTCCCGAGGACGTGAAGCGATAAAAGCCACCGGGTCCTGCGGGTCTCGCCTCGAGTGCTTCCCTCTCTTCGGGGTCGCCCGTGATCATCCCGTACGGTCGGTCGCCGGAACGACCGATCGGCCGATCGGCAGGGCGATCGGTTCCTCGGCGGACGAAAACCGCTATGTGTCGACCCCCGAAAGCCCGTCCATGACCAGCGTGAAGCGGTTCCGGATCGAGCACGAGCCCACGTCCGAGGACTTAGGGCGAGGAACGTTCGTGTTCACCGACGAGTACTCGGTGTTCGACTGGGGACGAATGCCCGATACGATCCCCCGGAAGGGAGCCAGCCTCTGTACGATGGGGGCCTATAATTTCGAGCTGTTCGATACCAACCACATCCCGACCCACTACCGGGGCGTCCGCGCCGAGGACGAGGAGGGAACGCGCGATCTCGGCGATCTCGACGGGCCACCCCGTGAGATGGCGATCTCACTGACCCAGGTCCCCGACCTGCCCTACGAGGACGGCGCGTACGACTACGACGCCTACCACGAGGCCGCGGACGGGAACTTCCTGATTCCCTTGGAGATCGTCTTTCGCAACTCCGTCCCAATCGGATCGAGCCTGCGGGATCGAGCCGACCCGGAGGAATACGACCTCCCGATCGATAGCTGGCCGGAAGGAGAAGTCGAGCTCCCGGAACCGGCGGTCGAGTTCTCGACGAAGTTCGAAACACAGGACCGGTACCTCGCGCGCGAGGAAGCCAGGGCGGTCGCCGGGCAGGCGGATCTCGATCGCCTCGAAGAACTCGCGCTCGCGGTGAATCACCTGCTTACCCGCCAGGCCGAGAGTAGGGGCTTCGTCCACGAGGACGGCAAGATCGAGTGTCTGTATCACCAGGGAACGATCGCGGTCGCGGACGTCTGTGGCACCTTCGACGAGAACCGCTTTTCCTACGACGGCCAGGAAGTCTCGAAGGAGGTCCTACGCCAGTACTACACGCGCACACATTCGGAGTGGGTCGAAGCCGTGAGCGAGGCCAAACGCACGGCCCGCGAGCAGGGCGTCGCCGACTGGCGGGCGCTCTGTGATCGCAAGCCCCCCTCGCTTCCCGAAGATGCGATCGGGACCGCCGCGGATCTCTACACGGCGGGGGCGAACGCCTACCTCGGCAGCGAGGTCTTCGACGCGCCTCCCATCGAGAGCGCGGTCGCGGCCGCCCGGGAACTGTGAGAGAACGGATCAAGGACGTCCGCCGATCAGCCCGTCCCTTCGAGCGTAGCGATCCGGTCGTGATCGGTCTCGGTGAGCGAAAAGACGAAGACGTCCGCGTTCTCGATCGCGTGCTCGGCGCTGGTACTGGAGGGAATCGGTATCGTCCCGCTCTCGAGGTTCCAGCGGACGAGGACCTGTGCGGGCGTCACGCCGTGGTCGGCGGCAATCTCCCGGAGAACCGGCTCGTCGAGCAGCCCCTCGGCCGACAGCGGCGAGTGGGCCATCACTTCGATCCCCCGCTCCGCACAGAACGCGAGGAGTTCCTCGCGGGGGGTATAGGGATCCCGGCCGACCTGCACGATTCGTGGGGGTATCTCGGCGACTTCTAATAACTCTTCGAGCTCGGCGACCGAGAAATTGCTCACCCCGAGCGTTCGCGTTTTCCCCGCTTCGACCAGCGACTCCATCGCACGCCAGCTTTCGGCGAGCGTGACGTCGGCCTCTAAGGGATCGCCAGCCTCGTCGGTCGGGAACGTCAGTGCAGTAGCGTCCGTGTGGGACGACTCGGCGAGGTCTTCCAGGGGTCCCTGGTGCTCCCAGGCGTCGGGCCAGTGGAGCATATAGCAATCGAGCGTCTCGACGCCGAGTGCCTTTCGGCTGCGATCACAAGCCGCCCGCAGGTGCTCGGGCGCGTGATTCGTGTTCCAAACCTTGCTCAGTAAGAATAGAGCTTCCCGGTCGGGACTGCCCGGCCGGGCGAGGATCTCCCCGATCCGGCGCTCGTTACCATAGAGTTCCGCACAGTCGAGCAATCGGTAGCCGGCGTCGAGCGCGACCTCGATCGATTCCCGGAGATCGACGTACTCATCGCCGCCTCGATAGCGCGAACAGCCGAAACCGACCGGCGGCATCGAGAGTCCCTCTTCCCTTGCTCCGCCCTCCGTCCCATCTCCCTGCCCGGCGGCCGCTCCAAAGACGGCGGACGACGACGCTCGGAACCGGTCGTTCTCCAGCGGTTCCGGCCGCTCGAATCCTGCCGAGTCGACCGCGACCGGCTCGTTCGCGTCCGCACGCCTCTCGATGGCCTCGACGACCTCGACGAGATGTGCTGCCCGCGCGCCGTCGAGGTAGTTCCCTCGCCCTTCCTCGATCGCGACGGCCATCTCGACGACACCCGAGGCGTAGGTCAGATCCCTCAATGGGCGCTGTGAGGGCACTGTTCGATACTCGCGGCCGAGGCGGGCGAACGCGACTCTCCCATCCGAATCGAAGGCCGCGGCGTCCGCGAGATGCAGGGAGCCTTCGTCGCCGTGAATCTCCAGATCGTAGAAGCTCCGCGTCCGGTGGGGAACGTACATGCTCGCAGTCAACCGCACCGAAAGGCCGTCCGCGAAGCGAAGGACACAAATCACGTGATCGGGGGTCTCGACGGCGAACGAGCAGCCCTCGTGTTCGTGCTCGCCAAGCAGGAGTTCGGAATGGGCAGTCTCGATTTCCACGACCGGCCCGAAGTAGCCGACGAGTACGGAGAGCGGATATACCGCCCCGTCGTACAGTGGCCCGGCTCGCAGGAACCCCTCGGGACTCTCGTTCCACTCGGTGAGCCGCCCGATGTTGCAGTCGGCGTAAGCGGTCCGTACGGTGCCGAGTCGGTTCTCCCGGAGGTATCGCCACGCGCACTGTTGGGCGTCGCCCGCGAGACTGATCGGTGCACAGCCCAGCCCGAGCCCCTGCTCCTCGGCGAGATCAACCAACTCCTGGGCTTCGGCAGCGTCCATCGCGAGGGGTTTCTCGCTGTAGACGTGGCGTCCCGCCTCCAAACACTGCTTCGTGACCGGGGCGTGTGCTGTGTGGGAGGTGAGGTTTACCACGAGCGGCGCGTCGCTCCCCCGAAGAAGGGTGTCGAGATCGTCGTAGGCACTAGCACCGTGAGCGCTCGCGAGTTCCTCGGCGCGCTCGGTGTCGAGATCGGTCGTCGCGAGGAGTTCGAGGCCGTCGGCATCGACGACCCCCGGCGCGTAGCGATCGGCGATGGTCCCACAGCCGACGATGGCCACCTTCACGTCCCGGGAGACGGGGAGTGTAGTCAAAAACTCACGGGAGCCGGAAGCACGAGCGGAACGGTTCGACCGATGACGGGACTTTCAGGATTGGAATCGATCGCAGCCACGCGTTAGCGAAGCCCTGAGGTGTCGTCCTCGCCCGATGCCGATCCTCGGTAAAGGGATTTATGACTAAACCTACCAGAAATCACCCCACTTCGGACCACCGATACGAAGGAAGATCGAAGGGAAACCAACACGAGTCCGCTGATCACTCCCTGAAGGAGGTTTTCTCCGGTCGGCTCTCT
>PXRA01000032.1:0-21456 GCA_003021725.1 Halobacteriales archaeon QH_8_64_26 | reverse complement strand
CGACCGGAAGGATCAGACCGACTTCGATCGCGAGCGCGGCGGCGATCGGGATCGAGAGGTTGTCGTCGATCACGTACCCCCACGGCGCTGGTTTCACGCCATCGGCGAGCGTCGCCGCGAGCGCGCCGAGGGTGGCGGGGACCGGCGGGACGAACAGCGAAGCCAGGAACACCGAGATACCGAAGGTCACGAGTAGGACGAACGTTTGCTTCGCCGCTCGCAGTTCGCTCGACCCCAACAAGCCGCTCACGGGGTCGGCGATCGCAAGCATGAGCATCCCGGGAATCGCCGCTCGCGGGGCAAACAGCAGGGCAACGACCGCCATACTGAACAGATAGAGGAAGTAGCCGGCGAGGTTGTCCTGTTCGTACTCGCGTGTGAGCCGATCGAAGATTCGATCGAGGAACGCCCAGTCGAGCCCGGTGCGCAGTCTGAGGGCTTCGAGGCCGAAAGCGGCGAGCGCGACGGCGGCCAGCACCCACCCCAGTTCGAGCCAGGAGAGGACGCCGAGGAGATAGGACAGTGGAAACGCGAGTCCGGAGACGTGAACGAGGCGACGCGCGATCTCGTCGGTCACGTCGCCGGCCATCGCGGCGCTACTCCGCCTCGGAGTCGATCGGTTCGTCGCTCCCGGCGACCGCCCCCGACCTGAGGCCAGCGTCGATCTCCGCTACCGTTTGCCGTCCGGCACGGAGATCGGTTAGTGCGTCGAGGAGGGGATCGAGACCCTTGCCCGCCGGGACGCGGCTCTGGGTGGCCGAATCGCGATCCCGGAGCGTCACCGAGCCATCGCCCTCGACGCTCTCGTAGTCGACGGTCAGACAGACCGGCGTCCCGATCTCGTCCTGGCGGCGATACCGACGACCGATCGAGCCCGAACTGTCGTACTCGACGGCGAACCCCCGTTCGCGCAGCGCGTCGGCGATCTCCTTCGCTCGTTCGTCCATCCCGTCCTTGTCCATGAGCGGGAAGACGCCGACGAACGTCGGGGCGAGTTCGGGAGGGAAGGCGAGGTAGGTCCGCTCCTCGCCCTCGACGCTGTCCCGGCGGAAGGCGTGTTCGAAGACGGTCGCGAAGACCCGATCGACGCCGAAGGACGGTTCGATCACTTCGGGGGTGACGTGCTCGCCGGAAATCGTCTCTTCGACGATCTCGAAACCCGTTATCGGCACCGGGATCGAATGGCTCTCGCCGTCGATCGCGATCTCGATTTCCTCGCCGTCGAAGGCCTCGGGCTCGCTGGCTGCCCGCTGTTCCAAGGCCTCGACCACCGCCGGAGCACGATCGCCGAACTCCGGCCCCAGATAGCTCATGTCCGGATCGACCGCCGGGCGCTCGGTCGTTCGCGGTTCCTCGTAGGGCTCGAAGACCGTCATCGACTCCCCGGAGTGCTCGGCGTGTCGGGAGAGGTCGTAGGTCCCCCGGGTCGAGAAGCCCGCGATCTCGATCCAGTTGCTCCCGAGTTCGGCCTCGGCGTCCCAACAGTCGACGGCGTAGTGCGCGCGCTCGCCCGGGAGGTGCTGGCGGAACCGGAAGCGATCCATGTCGACGCCGATCCGTTCGTACCATTCCTTCGCGATACCCAGGTAGTAAGCGACCCAGGGACTCCCGATCACGCCGTCTTCAAGCGCTTCGGAGACCGTGGTCTCGACGTGTTCGGTGGTCGCTGCCTCCTGGTCGTCGATCGGATACAACGAGAGGGAAACCTCCGCGACGCCCGAGAGGTCGGGCGGCGCTCCCTCGGGGTGGACGAAGTGTTCGAGTTCGGCTTGGGTGAACTCCCGTACGCGAACGAGCCCGCGGCGGGGGCTGATCTCGTTGCGGTAGGCCTTGCCGATCTGGCCGACGCCGAAGGGTAGTTGATTGCGCGCGTATTCGGCGAGGCGGGGGAACTCGACGAAGATCGCCTGGGCGGTCTCGGGACGCAGGTACCCCGGCGCGGAACTGCCGGGACCGATGTTCGTTCCGAACATGAGGTTGAACGCGGCGACCGACTCCCCGGCCAGGACGGCCCCACAGATCGGACAGTCGAGGTCGTGTTCGGCGATGACTTGTGCGACCCGCTCGGTGCCGAGGGCTTCCGCGTCCGCGATGTCAGTGTTGTCTTCGACGAGGTGATCGGCCCGGTGGCTGGCCCCACACTCGGGACACTCGAGTATCATGTCGTCGAACCCATCGAGGTGGCCCGAGGCCTCGAAGACGGGTTCGGGCATGACCGTTGGGCCATCGACCTCCATGTGGCCCTCCCGGGTCAGAAAGCGGTCGCGCCAGGCCGATTCGAGGTTGCGTTTCAGCGCAGCGCCCTGCGGGCCATAGGTGTAAAAGCCGGCGACGCCGCCGTACGCTCCTGCTGCGGGGAAGTAAAAGCCCCTGCGGGTCGCGAGTTCGGTGAGTCGATCGGAGTCGGTCATATCGAGTGTGTATCGTGGTCGAGCCTTGTGGGCGTCGGTGGATAGCCGTGAGTCGGTTTCGGATCGCCGCTCGATGCCAGTCCGGCCATCGAGGAACGCGGTCAGTGCCTACCGGGACCGCGGTCGGTCGATATCGCTGCGAGCGGCCGCGTACGTTATCGAAGGGCTCCGAGCAGGTCGACGTCGCGGATAATGCCTGCGAGGTCGCCCCCGCTCACCAGCGGGATCTGTTCGATGTCGGATCCGATCATTCGCTGGGCGGCTTCCGTGGCGGTTTTCGTCCGCGTGAGCGTCATCACGTCCGCGGTCATGAACTCGCTTACCGGCTCAGCCGGGATCTCGACGTTGCGAGTTGGCATGTACCGGTTGCCGACGGCCTTTATTCCTTCCCACATCCACTCGTCGTCCTGGTTCGCGACGGCTTCGCCGGTGTCGGTCTCGCCCTCGACGATGCGGGCGACTGCCAGGATATCGACTTCGGTGAGCACGCCACACATCTCGGTGTCGTCGTCGAGCACTACGCCGTAGGGGACGCCCGCATGCGCGAGCTGGCGTTCGGCCACCGTGAGGGGCGTCCCCCGATAGAGGGTGTGGATCTGATCGCGTACGAGGTCGCCGACCGCCGTGTCGCCCGGAACGTTGCCCTCGGCCATCGCCCGGACCGCGTCGGTCACTGTGACGATACCGAGAAGTGCCTTATCGACCACGGGCACCCGTCGGGTGCCCGATTCGATCATCAGGTCGGCGAGTTCTTCGATCGTCGCGTCGCTTGCGATCGTCGGGGGTTCTTCGGCGAGAATAGCCAGTTGATCCTCGTCCGGGCGGGCGATCAACGACTCCCGCGTGACCAACCCTCGGAACTGTTCGCTTTGGCCCTCGTCCCCGCTACCCGTCCCCTCTCCGCCGTCGCCTCCCTTGACGACCGCGACTGAGGAGAAGTCCTGCTCCTGAAGGTAGGTGAGGGCGTCCTCGCGCGTCCCGGGCAGCGAGACGGTAACGAGGTCCTCGCGAGGCGTCATCACGTCCGCGACGTTCATGGTAGACGTCCTGGGGTGGCCACCTACTAAGTAGTTTCATTCGCCCGCCGATACGCTCGCGGTAGCAGCGTGGGCAACGAATAGCCAACCCAGCGCCTTCGGGGCGAGGAGTCGATCGATCACTCCCGGAAGCTATCGATTCGGGGAACGAACTTCTCGTAGTCGTCGTGTTCGAAGGATCCGAGATGGGTGCCATCGAGCGTCCGGAGGTGAGTGTGACAGACCCCGCTTTCCTCGGCGGCCGCGACGAGCGGTTCGGCCGTCCTGAGTTCGTAGCTGCCGGCGAGGAGGATCGCCGTCCGGGAGTCGGGATCGAGCAGTTCGGTCACGAGAAAGACCCGCCCGTCGGTACTCGCCCGGAACACGTCGTACTCGGGGAAGTCCTTCTCGCCGATCGCCTCGCGGATCGTCGCGGCGTAGTTACCCGGCAGGGTGTGGACGAACCCGAAGCGATCGCTCGAACCGGCCTCGGGGTGGGCAGCGGCGGTGTGGCCCGCGGGGACGGCGATTGTCTCCCAATCCTCTTCCTCGTAGGCCTCCGCGCGAGTCTTCATATCCGCTAAGGTACGCGCCCAGGCGTCTTTCTCCCGCTCGGCGTTCGCGGCGAGACGCTCCTCGTCGGGACCGTCCTCGATGCCCTCGACCATGCCGCTCCCTATGGTCGGCGCGCCAAAGCCGCTTTTCCTTCCGTATCCGTTCTCGCTTTTTCCCCCCTCCTGTCCGGTTCGGTCGATCTCAGGCCGGACGATCGGCTGATCGAAACGAGGTCGTCTCAGGCGACGACGCCGAAGACCGTCTCCAGGACGAGAGAAGTCCCCAGGACCAGCAGGCTCGTGATGAACAGCTTTGCGCCCGCCGAGAGCCGTTCGGCCGGCGCGAGGTCGTACCGACGCAGCGGTGGCAGCCGGTGAAGCGTTCCCTGAAACCGGGTCTCCTCCCCCAGTCCGACGATGCCCGCAGAATCGCCGTCCTTCCAGGCCGGCGTCGGCCGCATACCGATCGCGCCGACGGCGAAGAGGGCAAAGCCGACGAAAAAAAGCAGGTACTTCGCGCCGACCAACCCGCCACCGAAGCCGACGCTCAGGGCGCTCGCGATGAGGGTGAGGAGCCCGGCAACCGCGAGGCTATAGACCAGCGCGTCGAGCACCTGGAGCCAGTGGCGGCGGCGCGTCGATCGATCTCGGCCGCTGGCCGTGTTTCTACCGTCCCCCTCTAATCTATAATCGCGATCGTGCTCGGAGCCACGATCGCGGTCGTGGTCGTGGTTCCCAGGAGTCACGAGCGGTCGGCGTGGACGTCCGCGTCGAACGCCTCGGACGGCGATCGGTGCTCGGGTTTGTGGCGGTGACAGAGGCTCTCCCGGTCCGTGTCGCTCACCGCGTGCTGTTCGGGGCGTTCGAGTTCACATTCCCCGCCGAACTCAGCCTGGAGGTGCTCGCGGGCCTCGCGTTCGTCTCCCTCCCGAACGAGCTCGCCCGCCCGGCCGAGGTGGTCGGCTACCGCTTCCGGTACCGTGACGTCCGCGAAGACCTCCTCGCGGATCTGCCCGACGCCCGAAAAGCGGGTCTCCAGGCCGAGCAGTTCGCGGGCGCGCTCCGAAAGCGTGCGATCCGCACGCCCCCGCTCCCACAGGATCTCCCGGAAGACCTCGATGCGCTCCCAGACCTCCCTATCGAGGTCCTCGTACCCCTCCGGACGGATCTTCACCGGACAGCGTGTGCTGAACGGACAGCCGGAGGGTGGGTCCCGTGGGCTCGGGGGCGTTCCCCGAAGGGTGATCCGACGTTTCTCGCTCGTCGGGTCCGGCTCGGGGATCGCCGAAAGCAGCGCCTGGGTGTAGGGGTTCGCGGGGTTCGCGAAGAGCTCCTCGGTCTCGCCCAGTTCCATGAGGTTCCCCAGATACATTACCGCGACGCGATCGCAGATATGCCGCACCACCGACAGGTCGTGGGCGATAAAGAGGTAGGTCAGCCCGAACTCCGCCTGGAGCTCCTCTAAGAGGTTGATAATCTTCGCCTGGACACTCATATCCAGTGCCGAGACCGGCTCATCGAGGACGAGGAAATCCGGCGCGAGCGCGAGCGCACGCGCGATGCCGACCCGTTGGCGCTGGCCGCCGGAGAACTGGTGGGGGTAGCGATAGTAGTGTTCCTCGCGCAGCCCGACGGTTTCGAGCAGTTCGCGCACTCGCTGCTTGCGCTCCCGTGGGGTGCCCTGCTCGTGGACGTCCAAGGGCTCGCGGACTATCTCGCCGATCGTCATGCGCTGGTTCAGACTGGATTCGGGGTCCTGGAAGACGATCTGGGCGTTCCGACGCCACTCTTTCAACTCCTTGCCCGAGAGGTCGGTGACGTCCTGGCCGTCGAGCAGTACCTCCCCGTCGGTCGCCTGCTCCAAGCGCAACAGCGTCCGGCCGAGGGTCGTCTTCCCACAGCCTGACTCGCCGACAACCCCCAAGGTCTCGCCGCGCTCGATGTCGAAGGAGACGTCATCGACCGCCTTGACTGGGCTCCCACCCAAAAAACCCTCCCCCTCGTAGTAGGTCTTCAGCCCCCGGACTTCGAGGAGGGTCGATCCCTCGCCCTCGGGATCACTGCTCGGGCGGTCGGTCGTCTCGGTTACTTCGCTCATCGCGATCCCTCGTCTATCGGGGTCGGTATCGGTACTACCCTCAGCACTGGCATCGCCATCGGCACTCGCGCCGGCCGTCGCCTCCGCCGCGTCGCCCCGTGCCCGATGTGTCTCGACGGCGTTCTGGCGGGACTGGTCCTCGGGGTAGAGCAGACAGGACGCGGTGTGGTCCTCGGCGGTTTCGGTGACCGGCACCGAGACGGGATGGACGGCCTCGCAGTCCTCGAAGGCCTTGGGGCAGCGGGGCGCGAACCGGCAGTAGGTCGCCGGTTCGTTCGGCGTCGGGACGTCGCCCTCGATGGTCCGGAGCTGCTGTTCGTCGGGATGGCGACCCGGGATGCTCTCGAGCAGCCCTCGCGTGTAGGGATGGCGTGGGTTCGCGAAGAGCTCCTCGACCGGCGCGCTCTCGACGATCTCCCCGGCGTACATCACGTTCACGCGATCGGCGATCTCGGCGATCACGCCCATGTCGTGGGTGATGAAGACGATCGCGAGGTCGCGTTCGTCCTGGAGGTCGGCCAGGAGCTCCAGGATCTGGGCCTGGATCGTGACGTCCAAGGCGGTCGTCGGCTCGTCACAGATGAGCAGATCGGGCTCGCAGGCCAGCGCCATTGCGATCACCGCCCGCTGGCGCATCCCCCCGGAGAACTGGTGGGGGTACTCGGTGAGCCGACGACGGGCGTCGGGAATCGAGACCGACTCCAGGAGATCGATCGCCGCCTCGGTCGCTTCGGAGCCACGCAGGTCCCGGTGGAGCCTCAATGCCTCTTTGATCTGATTGCCGACCGTGTACACCGGGTTCAGCGAGGTAAGCGGGTCCTGAAAGACCATCGCGATCCGCCCACCGCGGATTCGGCGGTACTCCTTGGGACCGAGTTCGGTGAGTTCTTCGCCCTCGAAGCGGATCGAAGAGCCCTCCAAGACCCGGCCGGGCGAGTCGACCAGGCCCATGATCGAGCGGGCGGTCACCGATTTGCCCGAGCCGCTCTCGCCGACGATGCCGACCGTTTCCCCGGCGCGAACGTCGAAGCTGCTGCCATCGACCGCCCTGACGGTCTCCCGATCGGTGAAAAACGCCGTCCGGAGATCCGAGACCGAAAGCACCGTTTCGCCGCTGCGATCGTCGGCTCCCCTCCGGCTCGCCCCGTCAGCGAGGTCGCGATCGGTGAGGTCATGATCGGCGACAGTGCTATCGGAACTCATCCGCCACCACCCCCGGCAGCGGCGGCGGCCGCTCCGTCCTCGGAGCCACCGCTCTGTGGGTCGATCGCGTCCCGAATGCCGTCGCCGAAGGCGTTGAACCCGGTCACGACGAGCGTGATCATGATCCCGGGGATCAACGAGATGTGCCAGGAGGGCGAAGCGACGTAGGGCTGGCCCGCAGCGATGATCCGGCCCCATTCCGGTGTCGGGGGCGAGATGCCCAGCCCCAGGAACGAAAGTGCCGCGACGGCGATGATGACCCCGCCGAGCGACAGCGAGGCGTAGATCAGCATGTAGCTCACGACGTAGGGGATCATGTGCTTTCGCATAATGACGCTCGGTTTCTGGCCGTAGCTCTTCGCGGCGTCGATCCACTCCTGTTCGGCGATCTGGAAAGCCGGACCGCGCACGGCTCGCCAGAGGAACGGCCAGTAGAAGAAGGTGAAGACGACGATCAACAGCGGTGCTCCGCCGTAGGTGCTGTCGAGCCAGGTGCCCCGGAAAATCACAGTAGCGAGGATAGCCATCAGGAGGAAGGGCAGCGACTGCACCGAGTCGCTCGCCAGCACCGTTGCCAGGTCGGCCAGTCCCTTGTAGTAAGCCGTCACCATTGCGAGCACGAGCGCGATCCCGCCCGCCCCGAGCATCGTACTCAGGCCGATCAAAAGCGAGATCCGCGCGCCATAGGCCATGTACGTAAAGAGGTCCTTGCCGGTGGTGAGCGTTCCGAAGGGGTGGAATCGCCCGAAGTCATCGTAGCTCAAGGGACCGACGTTCTGGCCGGGAATGCCCTTCGAGGTCGACTGGAGGTTGGCCACGCCGGCGGAGGTCTGGGCGACGCTATCGGTCGTCTCGGAGTAGTACTGAAACTGGTTGCCGTAGGGGTTGTAGATGTTGTCCTGGGCGGTAACGGGACTGACTGCCGGAGCGAAGAGGGCAAAGACCAGAAACCCGACCACGACGATCAGGCCGAACTGTCCCCAGCGATGCCCCTGCAGTCGGCCGACCATGTCATCACGTGGTGTCCAGTCGACCTGGCGGTAGTGGGTTCGGAACCACTGGTAGCCCCTCCAGAGCCACGCGAGCCAGACGAACGTATAGGCGTAGACGAGCACGACTCGCAGCGCCCATGCGTACATCGGCTCCAGCCCGAGGAAGGTGTTCACCCAGGCCCCTCCGTCGAAATAGCCGCCGTTGGGGATCGTCTCGCGGCTGAGCAGCGTCGGGATCTCGGCGGCCACGCTCGCTGCGCCCGCGAGCAAACCCGCGGCGGGGTCGCCGGGGAGAAGACCCGCGATCGTCAGCAGTAACTCGAAGATCAGGCCAAGCAGTGCGCCGAATTCGACGGCGACGAGCAGGAGTACGCCGACGAGCCAGACCGTAGCGGGGCGGGGCCGGGCGGCGATGCGGCCGGTGAGCGGTACGTCCTCGGCGTCCTCGATCTCGTTCCCGATGCTCTCGACGTCGTTCGATGAAGTACTCATGTGTTACTCGTATCCGATCCGTGGATCGATGAGGGTATACAGGAAGTCCTGCAGGATGTTCGTCGCCACGAGCACGAGGATGAAGATGAACGTTATCGAGCCGACCAACGGCAGATCGGCGTTCTGTATCGCCGTGTAGAACAGATAGCCCAGCCCGTTAATTGCGAAGACGACTTCGACGACGACCGACCCACCGATCAACAGGAAGGCCTCGCCGGTGATGATCGGTACGAGGGGGATGAGCGCGTTCCGGAAGACGTGTTTCCAGACGATCGCACGCTCCGGGACGCCCTTCGCCCGAGCGGTCTCGACGTAATTCGAGTTGATCGTTTCCAGGACGGCGGTGCGGCCGATGCGCATCTCATTGCCCATCGACGCCGAACCGAGCACCAGTGCCGCCGGCGCGACGGCTTTCAGCGCGGCGATCAACTCGTTGGTCCAGGCACTCGTATTCGTGAGAAGTCCCATCGGCTCGGTGAAGAAGGCCAGATCCGGCGGCGTCACGATGTCGGTCTCGACGATCCAGGACTCCCAGCTGAACCCGAGCAGTTCCTGGGATTGGGAGAGCACGGCGACGAGGATGATCGCGAGCCAGAAGTTCGGCATCGCCCGCCAAACGATCCCGCCGAAAGAGGCGAAGTAATCGCCGCCGGTATTGGGGTTGAGTCCCGCATAAAAGCCCAGTGGGATCCCGACGACGACCGCGATGAGCACCGACCAGACCCCGAGCCAGATCGTCCGTGGCGCATAGATCAGGATGAGGTCGTACGCCGGCGTCCCCCGGGCGATGACCCAGGACTGGCCGAGATCGAAGGTAAGCAGATCGACCATGAACTCGATGTACTGCTGCCAGAGCGGCTGAGTCAATCCGAGCTGTTCGCGGATCCGCGCGATGCCCTCCGGGTTGTTCATCCCGACGATCGCGGCCGCCGGATCGATAGGCCCGAGCCGGATCACCACGAACACGATCGTCATCCCGGTGATCGTCACCGGGACCATCAACAGCACTCGCTTGAGGAAGTACCGCCACCGGCTCACGATCCCGCCCCCGCGTGAACGACCCGCATCGGGTCCGGGTCAACGGCTTTCCCTGTTAGGTCTTTCGTTTCCATAGGTGCGAATATTGCCACCAGTCGGCAATGAATTCTCGTCGGTGCGTCGAAGAACTCCGAGTGCGGGTCGATCCGCCGTTCTCCGAACGTCCCGATCGGCGACGGGTTAGCTACTGTTGCCGCCGCTCCCCCCACCGCCGCCACCGCCGCGAGTTTCCGCGATCTTCACGTCGTCGAACTTCTGTCGGCTCGGGCCCATCGCGCCGTACGGCGGGATGTCGACCCAATCGTAGGAGTAGCGCCGCTCCCAGGAGTGATACATGTTGACGAAGGCGACGTCCTCCCAGTTGGCCTCCTCGATCTGCACGTAGGCCTGGTTGCGCTTCTGTGTGGCCTGGTCGGTCGGTGCCTGGTTGTCGATAACCGTCTCGTAGGCGTCGATGGCCCGTTGGGCGGCCGAGCCGTTCTCCTGTGACCAGTTGAGATAGGAGATCGGTGCTTCCAGCGAGGTGTCGGTCTGGGGTGGGTTGAGCAACTGCAGGAAGTTGTCGGGCGCGGGCCAGTCGGCGATCCACCCGAGCGTGTAGACCTCTAGTTGGCCATTGCGGCCCCGCTGGAGCAGCGTCGAGAAATCCGCGCTCTGGATGTTCATGTTGATGTGGGCCTGGCGGAGCTGATCCCGGAGGATCTGACCGGCCTGGGTCCAGGTATCGGAGGACGCATAATCCGTCCACTGGACCGAAAACTGGTTGTTCGGGCCGTAGCCGGCCTCTTCCATGACCTGTTTGGCCTGCTGGATTCGTGTCTCATTGTAGCCGTAGGGGTAGTCGTTCTTCGCGTGTTGCTCGTAGGCACTCACGCCGCCGGGATAGATCGAAGGGGGCGTGAGGTGGTAGGCCGGAGCGCCGGTGCCCTTGAACACCTGATCGACGATCAGTTGCTGGTTCGTCACGTACGCGAAGGCCTGCCGGACGGGTTTGGGCACCTTCGCCATGTTGAATCCCAGATAGTAGCTGTTGATAGGCGTGATGTGATAATAGTTCATCGTCGCCCCGTTGCGAACCGGGCCGTAGGTCCCGAAGGCCTGTGGCCCCTCCTCGCGTTGGACGTTCAGCTTTTCGGGGTCGTACTGCGTGAGGGGAAGCGAAGGATCGAATAGCGAGTCGACGTTCTCGTTCATCGCGTAGTTGTAGATCGCCGAGGAATCGGTGATGACCTGCCAGTGGACGCCGGCGATCGAGGCGGGCTCGCCGTGGTAGTTCTCGAAGCGGGTGACCGACGCTTCGGTGCCCTGCTGCCAGTTCTCGAGTTGGAAGGGACCGGCACCGACCGGGTTGTTCGAGGAGAAGTCGGTGTACTCGATCTCGCCGCTCGCGCCCTGAATATCGCCGACGAGTCCCTCGGGAACGGCGGCGAAGGCGGTGTAGGCAAGCATCTCCAGTGTCGCGTGGAACGGCGCGGTGAGCTGGATGCGAAGGGTCGTCTCGTCGACCGCCTCGACGTTCATCGAGCCGGGCTGGTAGTTGCCCTCCCCATCGGTCTCGGCCTCTACACCCAGAGAATCGAGGATGAAGGAGGCCCGACTGGAGTTCTCCGAACCGGCGAGGCGCTCGAAGGCATAGGCGAAGTCCTGTGCGCGGACCGGATCGCCGTTGTGGAACTGTGCACCCTCCTTCAGGGAGAAGGTATAGGTCGTGAAGTCCTCCGAGACCTGATAGTCGCTCGCGAGCAGCGGCTCGACCGCCGTGTTCGCCTCGGGGTAGTTCATCAAGCCATCGAAGATCTGCTGGATGACGACCCCCGAGGCGGTGTCGGTCGCAGCGATCGGATCGAAGGTGGTGATCGAGGAGTTCATTAGCTCCAAGGTCTTCGAGGGGTCGGCCTCGATCTGCCGTTGGCTTCCATCGCCACCGCTACCGTTCGTACCGCCCGCGTCGGTACCACCCTGGCTACCGTTACCACCGCCGCCGGAACAACCGGCAATCGAAGCCGCTGCTGCGGTGCTACCGGTTGCCTGGAGGAAACGACGACGGGACAGGTCTGAATCGTCCGTCATTCGGGCGGGTTATCCGATCCTTCGTAATAAATTTGCCGTCATGCGGTAGTTTGAAGTAGTTCGATCGATACCCATCTCCCGGGGTCTCGGGGGCGTTCCATCGGGGAGCCGGGACGCGTCGGATTAGAACGTCGGAGCCGTGGCGTCGTCCGACGCTAAGGGGAGCGACTAAGAAGGTCGAGCGAGGGGAAGCGAGGAGTGGGCCAGGTAGCCCGCGCTCCCCAAGTGAGGCTCGCTTCGGATCTGTACGGAAACCAGCGACGTGTAATGGTCCCGTAATTTCGGAGGGTTTATATCGGATGTTAAGTAATGTCATAGTATGGTGCCGGACACGGCCGCGGCGTCGAATTCGATGGAGGGTGAGGTGATAGTCTCGATCGACGGTGACGGGGGGGCCGAGAAGGTCATCATCGCCGATATCACCCGCGAGGGGGCCTGGATATCCATCCCGCTCGCCGAGGCCGCATCGGTTCCCGAGTGGCGCTAACCACGCACCTTTTTCCTGGCGTCCTCGCTCGCGCTCCTTTCAGTCGCGCTCGCTGCGGGGCCAGCAAAAATCTGAACCAAAAACACGGACGAGCGCCGCCGGCGCTCGTCCGTGCGAGCTACAGGGCCGCCAGGTGACCGCCTACCGGCTGGTTCCCCTTGCGACGCGCTGTAGCTGTCGGTTGATCAAGTGGCGTCGCGCTGTCGTGGTCGAGTAGTCGGATAGTACCGTGAGGGTAGTGCGGAAGGGTTTTTTGTCGATGCCGTCCATCCCTCTCAGTATGTACCGCCGCGCCGCTACGAGCGAAGGAGGCCGCCTTTTCGGCTCGAAATCGAGCACGCGATCTACTGGTAGTCAGAGCGGTATCGACTGTGGCGAGCGACGGGCGGCGAGCGCGCGCCAGCCGTGAGCGACAGCGATGCGGGCGAGGGCGTCGCGTCCTCGCCTGCCGACGAGCGCTACTTCCGGGACATCGAGGAGCAGTTAGACGAAGCGCTCGCGATCGCCGAGAACGCCAAGGGGAAGGGTGAGGACCCGAGTCCCGACGTCGAGATCCCGGTCGCGAGGGACATGGCTGATCGGGTCGAGAACCTGCTCGGGATCGAGGGGGTCGCCGCACGCGTTCGCGAACTCGAAGGCGAGATAGGTCGAGAGGAAGCCGCCCTCGCACTCGCCCGTGACTTCGCCGAGGGACAGGTCGGGGACTACGAGACCCGCGCGGGCAAGGTCGAGGGCGCGGTTCGCACTGCCGTTGCCCTGCTCACCGAGGGGGTCGTCGCTGCGCCGATCGAGGGGATCAACGGCGTCGAGTTCGTCGAAGACGGGAACAGGGAGGTCGTCCGGGTGTACTACGCCGGCCCGATCCGATCGGCGGGCGGGACTGCTCAGGCGCTGTCGGTACTCGTCGCCGATTACACTCGAACCCTCCTGGGGCTGGACGGCTACGAACCGCGCTCAGAGGAAGTCGAGCGCTACGCCGAGGAAGTCGATCTCTACGACGGAACGACCGGCCTACAGTACAGCCCGAAGAAAGAAGAGACCAGGTTCATCGCCCGGCACTGCCCGGTAATGCTCGATGGGGAGGCCACCGGTGAGGAGGAGGTCTCGGGCTATCGCGATTTGGAGCGGGTGGCGACGAACAAGCCCCGCGGCGGGATGTGTCTCGTGCTCGCGGAAGGTATCGCCCAGAAAGCCCCGAAAATAGAGCGCTATACCGCCCAGCTCGACGAACTCGACTGGCCCTGGCTCGACGATCTCATCGCCGGGACGATCAACGAAGAATCGGCGGAGAGCGAAGACGAGGCCGACACACCGGAAGCAGCCGAGAATCCGGCCGACGCGGACGAATCCCGGAATCGAAACGCTGAGGCCGACGCTGGCGATGCCAGCGAGGCGATCGGCGCGGGCGAAGACAGCAGTAACGGCGGCAACAAAGGCGAACTGAAAAACGCACCCCGGCCCGAACCCTCCGAGAAGTACTTAAGGGATCTGATCGCCGGTCGGCCGGTCTTCGGTCATCCCTCCGAACCCGGTGGCTTTCGTCTGCGCTACGGCCGGGCGCGCAATCACGGCTTCGCGACGGCGGGGGTTCACCCCGCGACGATGCATCTCGTCGATGACTTCCTGGCGACGGGCACCCAGATCAAGACCGAACGGCCGGGTAAGGCAGCGGGGGTCGTTCCCGTCGATTCGATCGAAGGGCCTACCGTCCGGCTCGCAAACGGCGACGTGAGACGAATCGACGACCCCAAAGAGGCACTGGGAGTCAGGAACGGCGTCGAAGCCGTCCTCGATCTCGGGGAGTACCTGGTGAACTACGGCGAGTTCCTGGAGAACAACCATCCCCTCGCGCCGGCCTCCTATACCGTCGAGTGGTGGCTCCAGGACTTCGCGGCGGCGGGTGGGGATGCCCAGGCCATCGAGGACTCGGCGCGGATCGACGTTTCCGACCCCGGCGCGCGGCGGGCCATCGAGTGGGCACGCGAGTACGACGCTCCCCTGCATCCCGCCTACACCTACCTCTGGCACGATCTCTCGGTCGAGCGCTTCGAGACCCTCCAGAAGGCCATCGGGGCGGGCGAGCTGTCAGGTCGGCTCTACGTCGCCGATATCCCCGAAGTGCGCGCCGCGCTCGAGACCCTCCTCGTTCCCCACAGCCAGGCCGTCGAGCGGGAGGCGGAGGACGGAGAGGGTATCGAAAGGTGGATTTCGATTCCCGAGGACCCGGCGCTCGCGCTCCGCGCGTCCCTGGGATTCGGAGTAAGTACGGACAGGGAGGCGGACAACAACGACGGTGAGGAGGAATCGATCGATGCCGACGTGCTGGCGGCCGACGGCGGCGGCCTCTCGGCAGCGGCTCGCGGACACGACGACGCGATGCGAGCGGTCGCCGAGACCGCCCCTTTCGCGATCCAGGAGCGCGCACCCACGCGGATCGGTAACCGGATGGGCAGACCCGAAAAGTCCGAGAAACGCGATCTAAGCCCCGCAGTCCATACCCTCTTTCCGATCGGCGAGGCCGGGGGCAACCAGCGCGACGTCGCGAAGGCCGCCGATCACAGTACGGAGCGGGGCGCAACGCCCGGCGAGGTCAGTGTACAGCTCGGCCGACGGGAATGTACCCGGTGTGGCACCGAGACCTTCCGGGCACGCTGTCCCGAGGCCGACTGTGAGGGCTGGACGGAACCGGTCTACGAATGTCCCGACTGTGAGATACGGGTCACGCCCGACGAGAGCGGGCCTCCCGACTGTCCGCGCTGTGGCGAGGAACCGTCCTCGACCGCCTGGCGGACGATAGACCTCAAAGGCGAGTACCGAAACGCCCTCGGGTCCGTCGGCGAGCGCGAGAACGCCTTTCCGATCCTCAAAGGCGTCAAGGGTCTCACCTCTACTCACAAGACCCCCGAACCGATCGAGAAGGGCGTCCTCCGGGCGAAACACGGGGTTTCTACGTTCAAGGACGGCACCGTGCGCTACGATATGACCGACCTCCCGGTGACGAGCGTTCGGCCCGCCGAACTCGACGTCTCGGTCGATCGCTTCCGCCAACTGGGCTACGAGGAAGACGTCCTGGGTGATCCGCTTCGCCACGACGACCAGCTCGTCGAACTCGAGGTCCAAGACGTCGTGCTCTCGGATGGCGCCGCCGACCATCTCCTGAGGACCGCAGGGTTCGTCGACGACCTGCTCGTGAACTACTACGACGAAACTCCCTTCTACGAGTGTAACGATCGGGAGGACCTGGTGGGCGAACTCGTCTTCGGGATGGCTCCCCACACGTCCGCGGCGGTCGTCGGCCGGGTCGTCGGCTTTACGAGCGCCGCCGTCGGCTACGCACACCCGTACTTTCACGCCGCAAAGCGCCGGAACTGCGACGGAGACGAGGACTGCGTGATGCTGCTCATGGACGGCTTGCTGAATTTCAGCAAGTCTTTCCTGCCGGACAAGCGGGGCGGGAAGATGGACGCCCCCTTGGTGATGTCCTCGCGGATCGACCCGGCTGAGATCGACGACGAGGCCCACAACATGGACGTGGCCGAGGCCTACCCCCGCGAGTTCTACGAGGCGACTCGGGAGATGAGCGACCCGGGCGACATCGAGATCACTGTCGCCGAGGAGAGTGTCGGCACCCCCTCCCAATATTCGGGCTTTCGCCACACGCACGACACTTCCGATATCGCTCTAGGACCGGACCTCTCGGCGTACAAGACGCTCGGGTCGATGCTGAACAAGACCGAAGCCCAGCTCGACGTCGCCGAACGGATCATCGAGTACCACTTCCTGCCCGACCTGATCGGCAATCTCCGGGCCTTTTCGCGCCAGGAGACCCGCTGTCTGGGCTGTGGGAGGAAGTACCGCCGCGTGCCGCTGTCGGGCTCCTGTCAGGGATGCGGTGGGCAGGTGAACCTGACCGTTCACGAGGGGTCGGTGAAGAAGTACATCGAGACCGCGACGACGGTCGCCGAGGAGTACGACTGCCGACCGTACACGAAACAGCGCCTCGAGATCTTGGAGCGAAACATCGAGAGTATCTTCGAGGACGATACCAACAAGCAGTCCGGCATCGCGGACTTCATGTGACGCTTCTCGAGTTCTCGCAGCGAGACACCACTCACTGTTCGAACAATGGTCCGCTCGCAGATAGCGTGCCGGTCGGCACCAGGTGAGGTCGGCGGGTAGTTGATTCGTCCGCTACGTGCGAGCGTTTTTGTACCGGAGCGAGGCCAAGGGCTCCATGAGCGGTACGTCCGGCGGGGCCGGTAGGGATGGTGGGTTGAGAGGGTTATTCGGGGACGTTCGGGCTCAATCGGAGACCATCGGAGTGGTGTTGATCCTCGGGATGGTCGTTCTCGGGATGACCGCCGTGATCGGCTTCGGATCGCAAGCCCTGGATGCCACGGAGGAGCGCGCGGAGGTCGCGAACGCCGAGCAGGCGATGGCCCAGTTCGACTCGAAAGCTGCGCAGGTGGCATTAGGGGATTCAGCCGTCCAATCGGTACCGCTCGGACCGTCCAATGGACGCTACTCGGTCGAGCCGTCCGCAGGTCACATCACGATCACCCACGCGAACTACGATGGTGGAAACGACGCTGACGACAACGCAGTAGACGACGGCCCTGGGGACGACGACCGGGAACTGTATACAGGCGACCTCGGGGCCGTCGTTTATGAAGACAGCGATACTGAGATCGCCTATCAGGGAGGAGGCGTCTGGCGGCAACACGAGAGTGGGGGAAGCGTGATGACATCGCCGCCGGAGTTCCACTATCGGACGGGCACGCTTACACTACCGATCGCCGAGGTCAACGAGGGCACCGGGAATGGCGTCCGTTCGGGAGCAGCAACTGGCGTCGTCTCGCCGAGCTCGGACCAGTTCGAACGGGTCTTTCCCAACGGAGGGACGAATCAGAACCCGATCGAGCAGGGGGCCATCACGATCACCGTCGAGAGCGAGTATTGTAGCGGGTGGGAGCAGTTCTTTCGCGAACGAACAGGGGGAAATGTAGATCCATGTGCCGGCGGTGACGTCGTCGGAGTCACCCTCACTACGCTTGGTCCACAGGGGAAATTCGAGATGCTTGACGATGACAGCACCGAGTCACATCACGTGAGCGGACTGAGCGGGCACACGCTCGATTCGTACGATATCACCCTCCGACCGATCGAACGTGGCAACCCATTAGCTAGTCTCGATTGGTCGATGTACATCGAAACAGGTAGCAATAGCGGCCTTGAATTCAACGTCCGAAAGAGGTCCGGCAATCCCGGCTGTGGTGATTCAGTCGTTTTCAGCGTCTACTACAGCGAGGACGGTCAGCGGTACCAAGGATGGCAGAACGATGACGCGATCAAAATTCAGTGTCTCGACTACGACGGGGACGGGAACGACGAGAAGCAGATTCGGATCGATTTCCTTGATAGCACCGTCAGTATGGACTATACGAGTCTCTCTGCGAAGAACACGGTTCGATTCGATCCGGGATCGCTCGAAGGTTCGCCGGTGTTCGATGAACACCCGTCCGACCCGGGACCAGTCGGACCGTCCGAGAGCCTCGAACTCCTCACACAGCACTACCTCGCGCTGCTCGGGCCGGAGTTCGAGATACGCGTTGACGACGGTAACAACGGCAACGCTATCTTCGAGGGAGACTCCTCGTACGAGATAGGCTATACGTCGAACAGCGTCGTTAGGTATCTCCACGTAACCGACAATCGGATCGACGTCGAGTTCGAATGATCAATCGATCGTCGTCTCGATGCCCGTCTTGGTCACCTCGAATTGCTCTTCCACCAGAAACGCACAGTAAACGGTGCCGTCGCTGACGCTACACGCGTCGTTGTCGGTCCCCGCGTTCGTCCACTCGATGCGTGAATCGAGGTGCCGCTCCCACACCACGGCACGTGCGGGCGTCGTTCGAACGGTGAGATTAACGAGAAACGGTGATCGATGGTTCGGTAGCGTGAGAACCGCCGTCTTATCGCGTTTCATGCGAACGAGGGCTGTTGTAGTCCCGCCGACGCTCCCCGGATCACCCTGATTAGAGGGTCGAGTTTCGACCAATCGGATGACGGTGTCGGTCTCGGCGAAGCGCATGGCCGGCGGTCGTTTCAGTACTGCACCACTCCTGTCGGAGCGGATCACCGCCCCGCTCTCATAGACGATCTCACTTCCCCCGGTAGCGTAGACGATCGGTCGAGGGCTCGCAGTATAGATCCCAGTAACGATAGGGCTCTGGTGAGTGAGAAACGAGCCACCGGCGTATCGTATCCGTCCGTCGCTGACGTCGAACGTGTTTCCGGTTCCGTCGTCCGCTTCGAGCATCCCATTGTCAACAGTGAGGTTGGTGCCGTTAATGACGCTGACTGTGATTTCGCTCGAATCGGCTAGTCGAAGCTGCGCTTCGGCGAGTTTGAGGTCGGTCGCACGGCTCGGCGCGTCGCGCCGATAGACGTCCTGGGCATTGTCGGCAAGGACACCGAACGCGCGTTCTGCGTTGTCGATACGTTCCGCGTCGCGTCTGTCTTCGAGCGATGCGAGGTCGCTAACGTAGACGAAGCTCATTGTCGTAGTGACAAGTGCAAACACGAGCACGAACCCAAGCACTTCGCTCACCGCGCGATTAGTCATCGTCCGATCGCACCTCCAATTCGCTTTCGCCGTCGCTGTCGGTATCGGTGTACTCGATCTCGATGAGGCCGCCGACCGTGTCGCCCTTCATGACTACTTTCGTCTTCGAGACGGTCGTGACGGTGACGGTCACCGCCGGAGTACTGCTCGACAGTTCGAGTTCGTAGCGATCGCCGCCAGGGGCGGCGAGCGAGATCGTATAGCTCGCTCCGGCAACGGTTCGGGGATAGTCGCTCTCGACAGTCAGGATCTCGACGGTGCCGCCAGCGCTCGTTGAGCGAGCGAGACGGTCGGCAGCGGCGATGTCATCGGCGAGTTGTTGGCTGATCACCTGTAGCTCGGTGCGAACGACTCGCTCGCGCTGGTCCGTTACGAGTCCGCTACCGGTGGTGAGCAACACGGCGATCAGTATCGTCGTAACCGAAAGGTTCAGAATATAATTGAGCGTCGTCGAGACACCACGTTCGTCGGGTGTTCGGGTCATGGAGTACGATCCACCTCGATGACGGCGGCGTACCGTACCTGTGTGCTTCGATAGGTGACCCTGATTTCGGCCGAGTCGTACGTCGTTGTGTCCACGCTCTTTACCGACGTTCCTATCGTAACGCCGTCGGCAGTGTAGTGTCTCTCGGCGCGGTTCGTCCAATCGTTCATCGTCGATTTAAACTCGACATCGTCACTGCCGCTGCTTTCGAGGTTCGCGAGGATGCCTCGGACCGCGAGGCGTACCTCCCTGCTGAATTCGATCGCTTCCTGCGTGTCATCGCCACTGTTCCGTGTAGCGAGATTCTCCGTGTACACCGCAGAGTTCAACAGCAACGCGAGCGCGACGAACACGAGCGAGAGGGCGAACGCGCCCACCAAGAGCATCTGCCCTCGATCACGTCGCGGTACGCCTACATCCGCCATACGACTACCTCCACTTCGAGTACGTTGTAGACGGCGCTACTCTTCGCAACATCGGGCACGTAGAAGTTCGACTTATCGATCGTCGTTCCAGTCGGCTCCGCAGCGCCGTCGCCGTCCGCGTCGTAGTGGAGCACGTCATCGTCGTACAGCGTCACTAGCCGGGATGCCGTCACCGCGTTGTCGCTCGGCTCGCCATGATAGATCATCCGCTGCTCGACTCGCCTGCCGTCGGGTTGTTGGTAGACGACGTAGACGTTGTACGCGATCCCGTTATTCTCGAGCATATGACCGAGGAGGTCTCCGAAGCGGTTCGAAGGAGCGTCGCTAGTATAGAAGTCCTCGTTGTCGGCACCCCGGAACTCCTCGTCGCCATCGCCGTCGCTGTCACCCCAGAACAATATCGCGTTTTTCAGCGAGGACGGCTCTCGACTCGAGTTGTTCGCCGCCGTTGCTAACACCCCCTCCGCACTGGCTTTGAGCTGGTTTTCGATGTGTTGGCTCGACGTACTCGCCGACAACGGCGTCACCGCTGTCGCCTGGAGTGCGAAGACGAGTCCGGAGAGGAGCACCAGTCCGGCAACGACCCCCTCTAAAGTATGTGCTTGTCCGCGATCCATCACCACACCCTTACCAGTAGCGTGGCGTCCTGCCCATCGATCGATACGACTCGACGTGCTACGACGACCGAGCCAGTGTTCGTCGTCGATTCGCCGACCTCAAAAAGAACGTAGTCAGTTCCTCTCTCTCCATCGCATTCAGCCGCTGATTTTGGAATGGGTTTGCCGGGGTCTACATCCCAACAAAGCAGGTCGGGATCGTCATCCGAATCACTACCGTCTCTACCGAACATTTGGACAGTGATTTGATGACGATAGGTTGAACTATCTTGATATTGTGAGATGCCAACTCGTGGCTGAAGCCTAATAGGCTCAAAAGTGCAACTGCTCGGTGGCATATCGTTGTTGTCGGCCTTATCGTCATTATTTGCAGAAATGAAGAACGCTATTGTACAGTCGACATCAAGTACATACGGATTACTCGTGTCGACTACGAGCATCCCCTTGACTAACTGATCGGCAATGCGATCGGCGACGACCGTTTCCTCCTGGCTACTCTCGGTAAACGGCTGTAGCATGCCGGGAACAAACGTCAGCGTAAACGCAAACACCAATAGAAACGCACTCATCCCAACGGCGAAATCGAGGCTCGTCTGCCCGCGTCTTTTCCTACGCATCTCAGATCACACTGAACACTATCAAAGCGAACGCCGGCAGGACGACAGCGTATTTCACGCCGGCGAGCAGCGATCCTTCGCTCATGTACCCGGAGATCAGCCCCGAGATCACCGCCTGCAGCGTAACGGCATGGAAGAACAACATCCCGAGCATATCGGTATCGACGCCGCTACCGAAACCGGCCGCGCCGCCGGCTCCGCCCGCGCCGCTCGAACCCGAGGACCGCTCGGCGAGCCCGGCCATCGTATCGAGGAAGTTCACCTGGAGGATGGCCATCACCCCCAGGAGGGTGAGGTAGGTCATGACGATGATGACGATCTGCA
>PXRA01000031.1:1038-59568 GCA_003021725.1 Halobacteriales archaeon QH_8_64_26 | reverse complement strand
ACGACGTTCGTCCTCCCCCAGGAACTCACCTCGCTGGTGGGCCGCTATGGCAAACATCTCACCGGCAGCGACGCCGCGCTCGCCGGAAGCCAGGGAGAAGGCGCGGGCTTGGAGGCACAGGACTTCGATAGCGAAACCCGCGAGATGCTCGGTCTCGACGACATCGAGGAGACCCTCGGCGCGATCGACGGCGACCTGGAAACCGATCTCGGCGGCCACGCTGGTCACGACGGCGCGAACGGCGATCGCGAGAACGGCACCCTCCAGGTCGAGGCCCTCGATACGAGCGAGACCGAAACTGACGTCGATACCGGGTCGAACTGATCTCCATCGATGGCTTCCGTATTCACCGAGTTCGCCGTCTCCACTGCGCTCGGGAGCGTTCTCGTCCTCGGAGCGGTCCTCTTTCTCTCGCTCCGTGGCTCCCTCGATCGCGAACACCTCCGTCCGGTCACGGTCCTCGGTGCAGTCGTTCTCCTCGGTGCTTTCCTCCTCGCGCTCGTCCCGGAGGGACCTGCTGGTTCGGTCGCCACGATGGCCGTCGGCGGCGCAGCCGGCTACGTGGTACTACAGGTCGCCGCGGACCGAAGACCTCGGCTCGTCTCGTGATAGCCGACAGCACGACTCCTTCGTTTCAGGTAGAGGCGAGTCGATAACTCGGCGCAGGCTGCGGGTTCGATCGTCCCCGGCCCGATTCCTCTCCGCGAAAAACCCGATTCGTTAGCGAACGGATCGGTTAGATCGTCTCGTCCGGGTCGTAGTTCTCGATGGTTCGCTCCGCCTCCTGTCGATAGCGTTCTATCGTCTCCTCCTCAGCGACCGGTTCGAGACGGTCGGGGTCGATATCACGGGCGGCACTGACCCCCGATCCCCCGCCCATCGTCGCCACGGCCCGCTCGTTGTGGATCGCGCGCTCGCCGTCGGGCGTCGCGTAGACGAGCGTGATCAGGTCCCGGTTCGTATAGCCCCGCTCGACCATCCACACCCGGATCGTCTCGTTCGTTCCCTCCTCGCTCGCCGCTGTGCCATCGGCAGCGTCGGTATTCCCATTCACGGCCGTTCATCGGCGTAGGAAGCGAATAACCGCTCCGGTCATCGGTATCGGGTTCTTGCCTTCGACCCGCGGACTCCACTTCCCGAGAGCCTTTGTTCGGCGGTTCGCTCCAATATTCTATGTCTCGTACACGCCAGGGATTCACTGTCGGTCCCGGAATGGACCTCGCCGACTCCCTGCGCTGGGCTGAAGACACCGGCTTCGCGTTCGTCGAACTCCTGCTGGATGGACCGTTCGCCCGCGAGCGCATCGCCGCGCGCGACGATACTGCCGCGATCGCCGAAGCCGTTGCCGACTCGCCGCTCGGCCTCGTCTGCCACCTGCCCTTCGCGCTCGACATCGGCTCGCCATTCGAACCGGTTCGGGAGGGCGGCGTCGCGGAACTGCTCGCCTGCCTCGATCTGGCGAGCGAGATCGGCGCGGAAAAGGCAGTCTTCCATCCTTCCTCGCGCGCCTGGAACCTCGGCTGGAGCGACGAGGAACTCGCGCCGCTAATTCTC
This sequence comes from Halobacteriales archaeon QH_8_64_26, assembly GCA_003021725.1. Taxonomy (GTDB): domain Archaea; phylum Halobacteriota; class Halobacteria; order Halobacteriales; family Halococcaceae; genus PXQR01. Next base: position 58,014 of record PXRA01000031.1, on the reverse strand, counting down.
GATTCGGTGCGGGAGGTCACTGCCGCCGCCCGCGAGCGGGGGGTCGAACCTTGCGTCGAGAACGTGATCGACGGTCCCTATTCGATCAACGGCTTCGAGGACCTGCTTTCGGCGACCGATGCCGCGATGACCTTCGACACCGGTCACGCTCGCCTCGCGGGCTTCTCGGCGACAGAGTCGGCGGCCTTTCTCGACCGTCATCACGAGCACGTTTCACACGTCCACTTGAGCGACAACCGGGGTGCCAGCGACGAGCACCTTCCGGTCGGGCTCGGGACGATCGACTTCGAGACCGTTCTCGCCCCGTTTCTCGACGGTGAGTGGTCCGGAACGATGACCCACGAGGTCGGGACGACGAACCGCGCGTACATCGAGACGAGCAAGCGCGAACTCGACGGACTCATCCGATCGTACTGAGGCGAGCACCGACGGGGTGGCTCGCGGCCGCTCGATGAGGACCGGCGGGTCGGCGGACCGGCAGCGGTCATGGTGCCGGAGAACGAACGGTTATGCCTCCGGCTACGGGCTGGTAGCATGACCGGCGGCGAGGGCGACCGACGAAGGAGACGAGTAGGAAGCGAGAACTCCGGTAGCGACGAACGGCGGGGGGTGAAACGGCACCCGCTCAAAAGTCCGGCTCGGGTTCGGGCACGACACCCTCCTCGTTGAGCTCGTACTCCTCCTGTAGGTCCTCGATCCGGTCGCGGATGTCCGCCGCGAGTTCGAACTCCAGGTTGTTGGCGGCCTTGGACATCCGATCTTCGAGGTCGGCGATCGCTTCGGCGGCTTCGCCCTCCGAATCGGGATCGAGCCCTGACATACCTCCGGTGTCGGTCTTCGAGCCCGGGAGGTTCGTCTCGCCGACCTCCTTCTCGATCGTCCTCGGTTCGAAGCCGTGCTCCTCGTTGAACTCCCGCTGGATCTCCCGGCGGCGCTGGGTCTCCTCGATCGCCGAGCGCATCGAGTCCGTGACGTTATCGGCATAGAGCACTACTTCGCCGCCGACGTTCCTCGCTGCACGCCCAATCGTCTGGACGAGGGTAGTCTCCGAGCGCAGGAAACCCTCTTGATCGGCATCGAGGATGCCGACTAACGACACTTCGGGGATGTCAAGCCCCTCGCGCAGCAGGTTGATACCCACCAGCACGTCGATCTCGCCGAGCCGGAGGCTTCGGATGAGTTCGTGGCGCTCTAAGGTATCGGTCTCGTCGTGCATGTACGCGACCGATACGCCTGCCTCCTCTAAGAACTCGGTGAGGTCCTCGGCCATCCGCTTGGTAAGCGTCGTCACGAGGACGCGCTCCTCGCTTGCGATGCGATCGTCGATCCGACTCATGAGGTCGTCGACCTGGCCTTCCGCGGGGCTCACCTCGACGGCGGGATCGACGAGGTGGGTAGGCCGGACGATCTGTTCGACGACCTGCTCGGAGCCCTCGCGCTCGTACTCGCCGGGGGTCGCGGAGACGTACAGCCGTTTTCCGGTACTTTCCTCGAACTCGTCGAACTGGAGGGGCCGGTTGTCATACGCCGTCGGCAGGCGAAAGCCGTTCCCGACCAGCGAGTCCTTCCTGGATTTGTCGCCGGCGAACTGCCCGCGGATCTGGGGAAGGGTCTGGTGGGACTCGTCGACGACGGTCAGGAAATCCTCGGGGAAGTAATCCAGGAGGGTGTAAGGTGCTTCGCCGGGCTCCCGATCGGAGAGATGAACTGAATAGTTTTCGATGCCCGAGCAGTAGCCCGACTCCTTCAGCATCTCCAGATCAAATGTAGTACGCTCCTCGATGCGCTGGGCCGCGAGCAGGTCGTTCGAGCGCTCGAAGTAACTGATGCGGTCGTCGAGTAGCTCCTCGACCTCGCCGATCGCGCGTTCGAGTCGCTCGCCGGGAATCGAGTAGTGTTCGGCAGGGTGAATCAGGACGGCGGGTTCCTCGCTTTTGAGTTCGCCTTCGAGCGGGTCGAGTTTCGTCATCCGATCGATCTCCTCGCCCCAGAACTCGATGCGAACCGCATAGCGGCCGTACATCGGGAAGACCTCGACGGTGTCACCGCGCACACGGAAGGTGCCCTGGGCGAAATCCACGTCGTTGCGCTCGTAGTTCAGATCGACTAGCGCTCCTAACAACTCGTCGCGGCCGATCTCCTGGCCGACATCGAGTTCGAGGGACATGTCGATGTAGTTACGCGGGTCGCCCAGCCCGTAGATCGCAGACACCGAAGCGACGACGATCACATCGTCCCGAGTGAGCAGCGAGCGGGTCGCCGAATGGCGCAGGCGGTCGATCTCCTCGTTGATCGAGGCGTCCTTATCGATGTAGGTATCGGACTGTTCGACGTAGGCCTCGGGCTGGTAGTAATCGTAGTAGGAGACGAAGTACTCGACAGCGTTGTCGGGAAAGAGTCCCTTGAACTCCTCGTAGAGCTGGGCGGCCAGCGTCTTGTTGTGGGCGATGACGAGCGTCGGTTTCTGGATCTCTTCGATGAGCCAGCTCACCGTGTTAGTCTTGCCCGATCCGGTAACTCCTAACAACGTCTGTTCGTCCATCCCCGACTCGAAGCCGGCGGCCAGTTGCTCGATGGCTTCCGGCTGGTCGCCCGCCGGTTCGAAGGGGGCTTCGACCCGAAAGGAGCGGTCGAGATCCGGGCGGTCCGGCTGCAGTGGCCCTGATTTACTCATTACAGGTAGGTGGGGACGGGCGTACTTCAGGCCCTCGTCGCCGCGGCCAACGTGCGATCAGTGCAGGGTCAGCGGTCGATCAGTCGTCGGTCCGCACTTCCGTCCCGGCTTGCGTTTCGGTTTCAGGGTCCGTCTCGCCCGGCGTTCTCGTCGGCCCCTCCTCCGTCGGTTTCTCGCCCCTCGCTCCCACCTCGTGACGCCCGCGCCAGTGGAGCCAGGCCGCACAGGCGAGCGCGAGGAGCCCTGCCCCCGCGGCCAGCCCGAACACCGCTTGGAACCCGGCCGGGGCGTACACCCGCGCGCCCCCGACGACGCGGCCGGTCCAGTAACTATCGAGCAGCGCGCCCATGACCGTCGGGAAGACCGCCGCGCCGAGGAACCCCCCGGTATTGACGACGCCGGTCGCGACGCCGCTCGCCGCCGCCGCGTGGCGCTCCTTGATGGCGGTGTAGGATAGCGAACTCGCCCCGCCGGTCGCCGAGGCCAGGAAGAACACCCCGCCGACGGCGAGCAGCGGGAGGCGAAGAAGTGCCAGCGCTCCATACGACGCGGCGAAGGCGAGCGCCCCGACGACCATCAGTCCCGTTCGCCGGCCCGTCGCGTCCGACAACCGGCCGATCAGCGGCGGCCCTAAGAGCAACCCGATACTCCCTGCGAGGGCAAACGTCGAGGCTCGGGTCACGCTCAGACCGTAGACCTGGGCCACGTAGGGCACCGCCCACGCGCCGAGTACGGTGATATTCACGCCGATCGTACAGAACATAACGCCCGCGACGAGCCACGTCTCGCGTTCTTCGAGGACGGTCCGGACGCTTCGGAGGACCTCACTGAGAGTCAGTGAGCGACTCGCGGGGACGCCCTCGATCGCCGGCAGCCCGGCATCCGCGGGACTGTCCCGTGCGAGCAGTGCGATGGTCGCGGCGATCACGAGGCCCACCGTGCTCAACCCGACTAGCGTCGCCCGGAGGCCAACGGTCCCGACGGCGAGTGCGAGCGGCGTCGTCGCGAGCACGCCGCCCAATCCGGCGACGGCGACGGTGAGGCCGCTCACCGTGGCGAACTCGTTCGGGCGAAACCAGTTCGCACAGAACCGCAGTGTCGTGATGAACACCACACTGGCCCCCAGCCCGATGCCGACCCGGGCCCCGAAGGCCACGAGGTAGGTCGGCGCGAGCGCGAAGGCAAAGCCACTCAGACTCATCAGTCCGACGCCGACGGTCGCGCTCCGGCGGATGCCGGCCCGATCGGCGAGTACGCCCGCCGCGATCTGGAGGGGCGCGTAGATGTAAAAAAACGCCGCGTGCAGCGTGCCGATCTCGGTTGCGGTCGCGTCGTAGAGGCGCGCGAGGTCGTCGGTCAACACGCCCGTCGAGAGACGATAGACATTTACTAGAAGGAAGCCGGCCGCTAAGATCGCCCAGACGAGCCAGCGGCGCCGGTAGGGATCGGACCGAACACTCACCCGTCTTCCGAGGAGCGACGCCCCGAAAAGGGTTCGTACGCTCGCGGCCGAGGTCGGCGCTCGGCCGCGACGTGGCGGCCTAAGCCGGTTCTTCGGCGCGTTCGCGAACGAGATCGCGCAGGTCGGCCGGGTCGCCGTCCTCGTCGATCTCGCCGCGCTCGACGAGCGCGGTCCCCTCGACGGCCTCGCGCTTCGTCTCGTTGACGACGTAGACCGACCGCGTACGGGTGACCTCCCCAAGCGAGCTCATGAGCCGGGCGCGCTTCTCCGCGGTCTCGGTCAAGGGCGAGAAACCGGTGAGCATGCTCTTCTCCTCAGCGGTGTCCTCGCTTACGGCCTTGAACGGCGCGTGAAGCGTGGGGTGGACGTCGAACCCGACGCGCGTGAGACTCACGATGAGGCCCTCGTCGTCGGGGTGGGAAACCGGTTCGCCGTCGATGTCCTCCCTCTCTTCTTTCCCTTTCTCGGTGTCGAGAACCCGGACCGGGTCGGCGAGTTCCGCCCCGAAGAGGTCCTCCAAGCGAGCTGCCACCTCGACGCTTGCGCTCATGCCGTCCTCGTACTTCGAGACCGTCCGTCGGGAGACCCCCAGTTCGGCGGCGAGCTGCCCGAGACTCCACCCGCGCTGCTCGCGCTCGTCGGCCAGCACGTCGCCGTCGAGGCTGACGTACAGCCCGCCGGGGGCGGCGTAGACGAAGGGGGGCACCCCCTCGACGAAGAGTTCGTAGGCGGTATCGGGGTTCAGCGCCGGGACGCCGTGGCGCATATAGACCACGCCCGGCGAGAGTTCCTCGCTCCGGCTCCGGAGGCCGAACACGAGCGGCGTTGCATCGAGGTGGGTGCCGAGCCGGCGCATCTCCGCACCGGTCAGTGCGTCGAACGCGTCGACGTTCGCGAGCACCTTCAGCAACAGGAGTTCCTCCCCGCGCCGGGCCGCGGCGTCGAAGCTCTTCGGTCGCGTTACACACCGGTCGCTCACGGCGAAGCCCGCGTCCTCGAGCATCGCAATGACGTTCCCGACCAGTGCTGACCGAGACATATATATACGTAACTACCTCTTCCTATATAACCGTTGTGCCCGGGATTTCACCACTGTTCGCGGAAATCACCTCCTCCGACGCTCTGGGGCCGAACGCTGGCTGATGTACTCCTGATCGATTCCGGACAGGTACTCGGCCGCGATTCGGTCCCGACCGCCCAAGGCGTTCGTCTATCGACCGGCCGCTTCCCCGTGGGTGCTCGATCGCCCGGCCGGCGCGAAGACCCGAAAGCCGTTTGTCCTCGCTCGCGTACTCCCGGTGATGGCCGTCATCGGGCTCGACGACACCGATTCCCGGGACCGGGGAATGTGTACGACCTACCTCGCGGCGACGGTCGCCACGCGGCTCCGCGAGCGCGACCACCGCGTCGAGCGGTCGCTGCTCGTTCGACTGAACCCGGCGATCGAGCACAAGACCCGAGGCAACGCCGCCCTCTCGATTCACACCGATTGTAGTCGAAAAGAAGCGTTCGCGCTCGCCTGTGAGGCGATCGAGAGGGCCGCCGAGACGGCCGATTCGAACACGAATCCCGGGCTCGTCGTCGCCCCCGATGCCGACGTTTCTTCTACTATCGCCGAGTTCAGTACCCGAGCGACCGGCGGTCGGCTCGCGATCGCCGACGCCCGCGAGGCCTGTGAAGCGGCCGGGTACACCTCCCATGGCTGGGGAAACGGGCGAGGCCTGATCGGCGCGCTCGCGGCGGTCGGTGCCTGGCGGGCCTTCAGCGAGTGGACCGTAGAGCACGTCGCTTACCGCGAACCCGAGCGGTGGGGTACTCCCCGAAGCGTCGATACCGACTCGCTGTTCGCCGCCGCCGAGCGGGGCTACCCCGACAGCTGGGACACCGTCGATCGGGGGGAACGCGAGGCCGTCTGTGTGCCCCGCACGCCCTGTCCCGTCCTCTTCGGCGTTCGTGGCGAGGACCGGGACGCCACCAGTGAGGTTGCCACTGCGGTCGACTCGGAGCCGATCGAACGCACTGCGACGTTCCTGACCAACCAGGGTACCGATGCTCACCTCCGTGAAGGGGAGATTTCGACGGTGGAGGACGGCCGTGCCTACCGTCTGTCGGGTACCGTCGCGAGCGCCCCCGAGACCCACCGTGGCGGCCACGTCCATTTCGAACTCGCCGAAAGCGGCGAAAACGACGGTGACGCTGGCGAGGACGGTGTGGACGACACGGCTCCACAGCTGGGCTGTGTCGCCTTCGAGCCCACCAAGCGCTTCCGCGACCGGGTGCGTGGGCTGTGCGTCGGCGATCGACTCACCGTCTGTGGGGAGGTAAGCGAGGGAACCCTGAAACTGGAGAAATTCGCCGTGCGGGATCTGCTCGAAACCGAGGCGGTGACGCCGACCTGTCCTGAGTGTGCTCGATCGATGGAGAGCGCCGGGCACGAGCAGGGCTACCGGTGTCGGAACTGTGGGACCGATCGCGAGGGGAAAGTCCCGCGAGCCCTCGATCGCGACCTCGAGGTCGGCTGGTACGAGGTACCCCCGCGAGCCCGCCGACACGTCGCGAAACCCCTGGTTCGTGGTGGGTTCGACGCGCCGACTCATCCCGAGCGGTGAGAGCCGATGGAAGTAGGTGAGAGTAGATAGAAAAGGGGCTCAGGACTTCAGCCCACTGCCGGTGAGCGCGACGACGACGTCTTCCTCGTTCCCGATCGTATCGCGCGCGCGATACTCCTCTAGAGCAGCGGGCGCGACCGCACACGTCGGCTCGGTGTCAAACCCCGCTCGGTGCAACCGGTCGAGCGCTCGCTCGGTCGCGTCCTCGTCGATCGCGAGGGCGTCCCCGCCGGTCCGCTCGATCGCTTCCGTGATCTCCTCGCGACGCGCCGGCTCGCGGATCCGAACGCCGTCGGCCAGGTCGTTACGCTCGTCCGACTCCTCGACTCGGCCTCGATTCTCTCGACCGCTTGATTTCGAGTGGAGTTGGCGTACAACCGGGTCATAGCCGGCCGCCTGTGCGCCGTAGAGTCGTGGTACTTCTTCTACCCAGCCGGCGTCGGCGAGTGCCCGAAAGCCACGGTACGCTCCCAGAAAGAGTGTACCGTGGCCCAGCGGCACGAGTACGGCGTCGGGGGCGCTCCAGTCGCGCTGGGCAGCGATCTCGAGGGCCACGGTTTGGGTGCCCGCATAGAACGCGGGGTTCCAGGCGTGGCTCGCGTACCACCCAGCGCCCGCCTCGACGCGCTCGATGCAGGCGTTCGTGACGTCCTCCCTGGTTCCTTCGATCAGGACGACTTCGGCACCGGTTCGGGAGATCGCTCGCAGCTTCGATTCCTTGGCCCCGGCGGGCACGTAGATCTCGGCGTCGATCCCCGCTCTGGCCGCGTACGTCGCGATCGCCGCCCCGGCGTTCCCCGAGGAGTCCTCGATCACCCGCTCGGCACCGGCTTCGATCGCGCGTGAAAGCGTCGTCGCCGCGCCGCGATCCTTGAAGCTGCCGGTCGGAAAAACGTACTCCAGTTTGAACTCGCAGTCCCAGTCGGGCGTCTCGACCAGTGGCGTCCAGCCCTCGCCGAGGGTCACCTCCCGCTCGACCGGCAGGAACTCCTCGAAGGACCACAGTCCTTCACGACTGTCGATCGCCGCGAACGCGGGTGGCTCACCTTCTGGCAGCGGGCGCTCGGCGTATTCGAGGGAGCTTCCACACGAACACCGCCAGGGCTCGTTCGGTCCCGGCCCGTATTCACGATCACAGGCCGGACAGCGAAGCGAGAGCGGCATACGATCGCTTCGATACGAACTGTCAAAACCTCCGTGCCGTCGGTTGCCGTATCGACAGCACGGACCCCTCGGCGTGTTCGGCGAGCACGGCTGTCGCGGAATTCCTTACTGTCCGTGATCGCTTTCACGGTTTTTCGTGGGGACGGTCCTGCCGAACGCTTCAACGACCGGGGATCACGAAGTGTTTCACCCTACGAAGCGTTTCAATCGTTGGGTCCGGGAAGCGGACGGAGGAGACCGAACCAGAGCCGATACCCGACCATACCGGCCGTTCCGCCGATACTGAAGTCGTCCTGAAACTCCTCGTCTTGCGGACATAGCCGACGTTCAAATCCCGTCTTGCAAATACCGAAGAGGATACCACGATAGGGGTTTGTCCGAATCCTGCCGACGTCACGGTCGTGTATCCAGAGATCCGCGCTCCGATACAACGCACCCGCAGCGAGTCCATATACCGACGGGTAGGTCGGTTCGTCTCACCCTTCCATGTCGTCCAGCAGCTGTCTCCAGAGGTAGGCCTGAACGAATAACCCTATGACGGCTGCGGCGAGTTGCATGAGAGCACCTGTTCGTCGTCGAACCATGTCTCCGGTAGACTACCATGTGTTGGATAACACACCTATCGGACCATGCCACGGTCATAGCCGTCACTTGCCGGGTTCCCTGCTCGTATCAGCGTCTCATACCCCACGTGAGGTGCTCCGAACCCGTCCCTATCACTGTCGGGTAGTTTCGATAATGCTGTACGGACGGGGACGAATCGACTCACCGTGAGCGGACCGGCGGCAGGCGGTAGCGGGGAGCGACCAGCATCGCACGTGCGGACGAGCCGCCTCGCGGCTCGTTTGCGTTTTTAGTCGAGGCTTTTGCTGAGCCCGCAGTCGTTCGAGAGAGCGAAGTTCTCTCGTGATGACGAAAGACGCCAAAGGCGTCTTTCGAATCATGAACGAACGGAGCGAGTGAACGAGGACCTCAGCAAAAAAGTCGGTATCAGTCGTCCGCGGGTGCCGTGCCCGAGCCGTCCTGCTGGGCGCGGGTATGGGGCAGCTTGCCGCCGTCCGCGAGGATCTCCCGTTCCCGTTCGGAGGCTTCGAGCACGCCCGTTGCCTCCCAGTCGTCGTTCACGCGGATGGTGAACTCCTCGGCCCCCGAGCGCACGGCCCCGGCGACGTCGTCAACGATCTCGATGTCGTCGCCCTGCTCGATTCGCTCGTGGGTCTCCTCGTCGATCTCCAAGGGGAGCAGCCCGAAGTTGAAGAGGTTCGCCTTGTGGATGCGGGCGAAGGACCGGGCGAGGACGCCTTCGACGCCCAGATACATCGGACAGAGCGCGGCGTGCTCTCGCGAACTCCCTTGGCCGTAGTTCTCCCCGGCGACGAGGAAGCCACCGTCGGCGTCGAGCGCACGCTGGGCGAACTCGGCGTCCACTCTCGACAAGGTGAACTCCGAGAGCTTGGGGATGTTAGACCGGTACATCAGGATGTCCTGGGTTGCCGGGATGATGTGGTCGGTCGTGATGTTATCGTCCATCTTCAGCAGGGCGGACCCCGCGAGGTGTTCCTCCAAGGGGTCCTTGAGGGGAACGTCGCCGATATTTGGACCTTTGACGAGGCCGTCGTCGACCGCCTCGTCGGGACGGATGAGATCGGCCTTCGAGCCGTCGTACTCCTCGGGGAGTTCGAAGCCAGGGGGCTCTAAGTCGCCGAGTTTCTCGGCTAAGTCCCGGGGATCGATTATCTCGCCCTCGATGGCCGAGGCAGCGGCGACCTCCGGCGAACAGAGATAGACCGAGTCGTCCTCGATGCCCGACCGGCCCTCGAAGTTGCGATTAAACGTCCGAAGCGAGACCGAATCCGACGCCGGCACGTGGCCGATCCCGATGCAGGCTCCACAGGTCGCCTCCGAGAAGTTGACGCCGGCGGCCATGAGTTCGGCCGTCCAGCCCTGGCGAGCGAGCAGCTCGGAGGCCTGCTTCGAGCCGGGCGCGACGATCATCTCGGTTTTCTTGTTGATCTGGCGACCCTCCAGCATCTTCGCGGCGGGCAGGACGTCCTCGTAAGCGCCGTTCGTACACGAGCCGATGATGACCTGATCGACCGACTGGCCCGCTGCCTCGCTCACCGGGACGACGTTATCCGGCATGGAGGGCTGGGCGATGAGCGGTTCCAACTCGCCCAGATCGACCGTGATCTCGTCGGCGTACTCGGCGTCCTCGTCGGGCTGGAGCTCGGTGTACTGATCGCCGCGACCGAGCTTCTCCAAGTACTCCTGTGTGCGCTCGTCAGTACCGAAGACCGAGGAGGTCGCCCCGAGTTCGGTGCCCATGTTGGTAATCGTCATCCGCTCGGGCACGCTCAGGTTCGAAACGCCGGGACCGGTGTACTCCAAGATCTTCCCGACGCCGCCTTTGACCGACAGGCGACGCAGCATCTCTAGAATGACGTCCTTCGCGGTGGCCCATTCGGGTAGTTCGCCCTCTAAGCGGACGTTGACGACCTCGGGCATCTCGATGTAGTAGGGCCCCCCGCCCATCGCGACCGCGACGTCGAGGCCCCCCGACCCGATCGCGAGCTGGCCGAGTCCCCCTGGGGTCGGCGTGTGTGAATCGGATCCCAAGAGGGTCTTTCCGGGCGCGGCGAAGTTCTCCCGGTGGACGTTGTGACAGATGCCGTTGCCCGGCCGGGAGAAGTGAGCACCGAAGGTCCCTGCCGCCGATCGGAGGAAACGGTGGTCGTCGCTGTTTTTGAAGTCGAACTGGTAGGTTTGGTGATCGCAGTACTGGGCGGCGAGTTCGGTCTGGACCTCGTCCAGGCCGAGTGCCTCGAACTGTAACCACACGAGGGTCCCGGTGGTGTCCTGGGTGAGGACCTGATCGATGTCGATGCCGATCTCCTCGCCCACCTCGAGTTCGCCATCAGCGAGGTGCTCGCTGAGGATCTTCTCGGTGACTGTCTGACCCATACTCGGTGCTGGACGGCGAGCGAATATAAATCCGGTGCGTTCCATTGTCGTGTGAGCACCTATCGTCGGACCGTACGCTCGAACGCCCGGTTGCCCGCTGACCTGAGCGGCAACGCCCGATAGCAGCGCGCCGCTCCTCCTTCTCTCCCGTGTCCTCGCGTTCGCGTTCTCCTTGGTTCACCGCAGCACCGCCGGACCCGATAGGGACTTGCCGCCGGCCCCCTGGATCGAGAGCGTGTTCGAATCCGGAGCCTTCGTCGCCGAGCACCTCTCGCCGATCGACCCCGAACAGGTACAGCCAAACGGCGTCGACCTCACGCTCGAAGCTCTCTTCCGACAGCGCGAGCCCGGTCGCGTCGCCCGGGACGGAAAGCGGGTCGGCGAACGCGAGACGGTCTCGCCCGTAGACGGTGCTCGCGACGCGGACGAAGCGGGCAGCAGTAACGCCGATAGCACGCCGATCTACCGGCTCTCACCCGGAGGCTACGTCGCTCGCTACGCCGAGACGATCGCAGTCCCTGAGGGCCACGTCGGGTTCGTCTATCCGCGCTCGACGCTCATGCGTAACTCCTGTACGATCGATACGGCCGTCTGGGACGCCGGTTACCGCGGTCGCGGCGAGGGTCTCCTCGAAGTCTATCACGAGGTCGAGATCGAACGCGGTGCCCGCATCGCCCAGTTCGTCCTCGCGCGTGCCGAACACGCCGGGATCTACGAAGGGAACTATCAGGGAGAGAACCTCTGAGATGTGTCCTCGCCATCGGATTCGGCTCCACTACCGACCTTCCTAATGAGCGTTCGCCGATCGCTCCTCATTGTAGCTGATCTCCGAGGCGGATCCACGCGCCGAGCGTCGCGCCGTAGATCACATGGCTCGCGTGAAAGATCACGACCTCGTCTAGCTCCAGATCGAGGCCGAGCAACCGATCGAGCACGACATGGATGCCGAACAGCGAGGAGCACAGTCCGTAGATCGAACCGAGGAAGAGGCCGTAGCTCTCGGCCCGTCCCGGTTCGTTCGGAGCTCGGTCGATGAACCCCCAGGCGAAAAGGCCGCCGGTGATCATTCCGTACAGCAGGTGCAACCCGACCGCGAGCAGTCGGTACTGCGAAGGATCCTCGCCGCCGAGGTACTGCGCACAGAGGTGTACCGATGGTGACAGGGATTCGGAGATCGGCATCCGAAAGGCGGTCATCGCGACGGTCGCGACGAATCCTCCCTCTAGCCCCAGTTGCAGCGACCGCCAATCGAACCACCCGGGAAGCGCCGCTACGGGACCTTCGCCATCGGGGACGCTCATGGCATCGCCCACTCGCTCCGTGGACAAAGGGCCACGGCCGGCGTGTGCGACGAGTGCCGGTGTGACGCTCGCTACCTCCCTATGGCATCGACGCCTGTCCAGTTACACTTCGTTCAGACGAGCAGATCGCTCTCGGCGTGAGCTTCCGATCGGTTGGTCGCCGCCCGCTGGGTGACCTCGATGCGGTGATCGGCGGCGTCGATCAACTCGTCGGTATGTGAGACGACGATGGTCTGTTCGACACCGATCTCCCGCATCCGCGAGACCACGCCGTCGATCCGCTCGATGTGACCCGCATCGAGGTGGGCAGTCGGCTCGTCCAAGATGAGCGGGGGCATCGGCGCGGTGCCCTGAGTGCCTTCCACGAGGAGCTGGTAGATCCCACACCGGAGCGCGAGATTGAACAAGACCCGTTCGCCCCCCGAGAGCTTCCCGGGCGCGAGGGTCGCACCCGATTTCTCGTGGACCGTCGCGCGATACTCCCCGTCGAGCGTGATCCGATCGTAGGCGTCGTTCCGGTAGGCGAGATCGAAGACCTCGTTGACCAGCCGTTCGAGCGCCGCGATGTTGCGCTGGCGCAGATCCGCGCGCAAGTCGGCGTACATCCCCTGGAGTTCCTCGCACTCCTCGTAGAGCGACCTGAGTGCTGCGGCTCGCTCTTCGAGATCCTCCCGGCGCTCGCGGAGGTCCTCGAACCGGTCGAGTTCGCTCTCGATCCGTCCGCGCTGGTTCTGGAACCCGTCGCGGCGGGTTTCTGCCGCTTCGAGGTCCTCGTCGATCGCCTCGATCCGCTCTTCGCACTTCCTTTTTGTCTTCTTCGCCTCGGCGACGCGTTCCTCCTCGACCCGCTCTTCGAGATCCATCAGACGTGAGCGTCTCTCTTCGAGCCCTTCGCGCCGCTCGTCGAGCAACTCGCCGAGGTGTTCGTGACGTTCTTCGAGCTGCGTCCGTTCGGTTTCGAGGTCCGAACGCCGTTCCTCGGCATCGATCGCCGTTTCCAGCAGTGCGCCGCGCTCTTCGAGACCCGCCCGGCGCTCGCGCAGCGTCTCCAGATCGCTCTCGTACTCCTCGACCTCTTCGAGAAGTTCCTCGCGTTCGGCGCGTTTCGCCTCGGCTTCCTCGCGTGCCTCGCTCGCTTCCTCGCGGTAGCGATTGGCTTGATCCTTCTTGTCCGCGATCGTCTCGGTGCGCCCCTCCAGCACCTCTTCTTTCGCTTCTCGTTTGTCTTGCAGCATCCCAACAGTCGTCTCGACCTCCCGGAGGTCCTCGGCCCGTTCGATCCGCTCGTCGATTCCCTCGACCTGCTCGCGCAGCTCTTCGCGCCTCCCTTCGAGTTCCGCTACCTGCTCGCGGTCCTCGTCGAGGGAGTGAACGTGTGGGGAGTCTTCGACGTCCTGTCCGCAGGTCGGACACTTCCCCGCCTCGCGCAGGTCCTCGGCGCGTTCGATCGCCGTCCGGGTGGCCTTTAGCTCGCTCGTGACGCTTGTCAACTCCTCACTGACGTCTTCGCGCTCGCCCTCGGCTTCCGAGCGCAACGATTCGGCCTCGCCGAATCCGATCGGTGCGTCCTCGAAGTACTTTTTCGCCCCCGCGATCCGCTCGTCGATACTCTCGATCTCAGCGCGGGTCTCCTCGACCTCCGCTTTCGCTGCCTCGCGGTCCTCGTCGAGGTCTTGAGCCTGTCGTTCGCGTTTCTCGGCCCGTCCGTCGAGTGCCTCGGCTTCTTCCTCTAACTCCGCTCGCTGCTCGCGTGCTTGCTCGACGCGCAGTTCCGTAGTATTGATCTCGCCCTCGGCGTCTTCGATCCCCTCCTCGACCGCCGTGTGCGCCTCTTCGATCGCCGCCCGCTCCGCGCCGGCCGCGATGTCGACGCCCTCGGTTGCCGCTTTCTCGAGTGCTTCCTTTGTTTCTCTCTTCGCCCGCTCGATCCGCTCGTCGATTTCCTCCAGTTTCCCTTTGAGATCCCCGCGGCTCGCCTCGGTCTCCTCGATCGTTTCTTCGAGGTCCGCTACCTTCTCACGGGCATCGGCCAACTCCGCGCGCGCTTCCTCCTGTGTCTCGATGGTCGCCTCGGCTTTTTCCTTGCGCCCTGCGGCCGCCTCGCGATCCCCGCGAAGCTCGTCGATGCGCTCGCCGATCTCGTTTAGTTGTGTTCCGACCTGCTCGCGGGCTGCTTGGAGGTCCTCTTCGCTTCTGTCCTCCAACTGGTCGGTCACGTCTTCGAGTGCCCCGGCGACCGAGTCCCTGACGTGTTTCACGCCGAGGCGCGCCTGTGAGGCGCGATCCCGGTAGGTTTCGAGTACGCCCAATCGAACGAGCCCGTCGATGATGTCCTGGCGCTCGTCGGGCGAGGCCTCGACGAGCTTGTTCACCTCGCCCTGGCGGACGTACGCACAGGCGAGAAAGCTCTCGGCGTCCATCCTGAATAGCGAGGCGATCCGGTCGTCGACCGCCCGCGCGCCGTCGATCCGACCCTCAGGGGTCTCGAGGACGGCGACGTCCTGGCTCGCCCGGTCCTGGGAGCGCTTGAGTTCCCGGCGCACGCGATACTCCCCGCCGGCATGGGTGAACCACAACTCGACCGTACAGCGCTCGGCGTCGGTGGTGATAACGTCCTCCAAGGTGGCGTTCGCGGTTCGCAGCGCCGCCGCGCCGTACAGCGCGAAGAAACACGCTTCGAGCAGCGAGGACTTGCCCGCACCGTTCACCCCCCGGACGACCGTCACCCCCGGCTCGAAGCGGACGTCCGCGTCCTCGAAACACCGATACCCCTCGACTGTGAGTCGATCGAATCGCATTAGCTACTCTCAGTCCCGTTAGTCCCAGAGCGTCGATTGGGTCGTTCGGTCGCTCTCCGCTTTCTTCTCGCCGCCTTCGCCTCGATTCCGTTCTTCCGCATCGTCGTCCTCGTTTTCCACCGGCGACTCGACCGCCGCCGTCGGGGATGCTGTCGCCTCGGCTACCGCGGAACCGTCCGATAGCTCGCCTTCGGCCCCGCCCGTGTTCTCGTCTCCTTCGGCGTCGAGTGCCGGCTCGGATGCCGGCCCCACATCGGAACTCGCCTCGCCCGTCGTCGCTCCCTCCGTCGCTTCTCCCGAGGCCGATTTCCCATCGCGCCCGTCCTGTGCGTCCATCGATCCCTCCTCGGTCGAGTCCGGTTCGGTACGCTCGAACGTCGCGGCCGGTCGATCGTCGAGCCACTCGCGCACGCGCGCTTCGACCGTCTCGGTGACGTTCGAGTCGGGGACGGCGTCGGTCTCGCGCACGAGTTCTTCGACCTCGCGGCCATTCGCACTCAGGCCCACGGTCCGGCGTCGCTGCTCGACCGCGCGGTCGGGATCGGCGAAGGCCACCTCGCCGTACTCGCCGGTCTCCTCATCGAACTCCCGGCGGTCGTTGACCCTGACGGTAAGGGCGTCGCGCCCGAGCCCCCGTTCCTCGATCGGCCCGCTCGATACGCGCTCGCCGCCGCCGGCGAGCGTGACGATCAAGACTGCCTCGGCGAGGTTCGTTTCTCCCTCGGTCTCCCCGATCGCATCGAGCACTCGATCGACCCCGTCGCCCTCACTCATCTCGACATCGACGTAGACGAACTCACGGGTATCCAGTTCCACCGAGCGACGCTCGATCTCCCCGGCCGGCGAGACATCGATCAGGTCGAACCTCCGGGGTTCGCGCTGGTCGGCGGCCGTGCGTTCGGTCGAGCCCGGATAGCTAAGCAACGTCTCTCCCTCATCTATGATCGTCTCCTGATTGGTGTGATCGTCGCCCGCGAGGATCGCGTCGAACTCGACGGAGCTCTGTCGGCAGATCGCCCGCGCGTCCCAGTCGCCGTTGGGGAAGGGCTCGCCGGCTCGACGTGATCGAGCCCGTAGAGGACGACGCGAGATGCTCCTGTTTCGTCCCCGTCCTCATCGCTTCGGATACTGAAGCCACTTTCGCCGAGGCGGGTCGCGAGCCCGAGGGAGGCAAAGACGTCGAGCCACTGGCGATCCCGGGTCCCGTCGTGGTTCCCGACGATCGAGAGGAACGGGATATCGGCCGCCGCTAAGCGCTTGAGGCCCTCCAGTGCGTCCGACAGCGCGTCGATCCCCGGTCGACTGGAATTGAACAGGTCGCCGGCGTGGACGACCGCATCGACGTCTCGGGCGATAGCTGCCTCGATCACCTCGTAGAACGCCTCGCGGAAGTCCGCCTCGCGCTCCGGGCGGTGGTACTGGCGATACCCCAGGTGGGTGTCTGCCGTGTGTAACAGCGTGACCATTCGGTTGCTCCCGCGTAGTTCGGCCGCGTACATAAACCCGTTCGACGGCCCGGTCGTCGCTCCTCGGCCGCTCGGTCGCTACGGAACTATTATGATCTATCGGGATAGTCGTCCATTATGCGTGCTGCCATGTACCATGGTCGGGAGGACATCCGTATCGAGGGGATAGAGGAGAGAGACGTAGGGGCCGAGGAGGTGCGCGTCGAGATCGACTCGGGGGGATCTGCGGCTCGGATCTCCACGAGTACGCGGCCGGCCCGATCTTCATCCCCGACGAGGAGCCTCATCCAGTGTCGGGCGAGACCGTGCCCATCGGCATGGGGCACGAGTTCAGCGGCGTCCTCGTCGAGATCGGCGACGGGGTCGACGGCCTCGCTGAAGGCGATCGAGTCGCGGTCAATCCTCTCCTCTACTGCGGGGAGTGCCGCCAGTGTATCGAGGGGAACTACCACGTCTGTGACTCGGTGGGATTCGTCGGCCTGGCCGGCGGCGGTGGGGGGTTCGCGGAAAGCGTCGTCGTCGCCGCCGAGAAGGCTGTTCCGCTCGCCGAGGGCGTCTCCCTCGAAGCCGGCGCGCTGGTCGAACCGCTGGCCGTTGGTCTCCACGCGGTTCGTCGGTCCGGCCTCCGGGCGGGCGAAACGGTCGCGGTCTTCGGCAGCGGGCCGATCGGCCTCTCGGTAATCCAGTGTGCACGGGCCGCGGGTGCCGGGCAAATCGTCGTCTCCGAACCACGGGACGCTCGCCGGGCGCGGGCCGCTGACTGCGGGGCCGACCGCCTCGTCGATCCGACGGGTGAAGACGCCATCGAGGCCGTCGGATCCGTCACCGACGGCGGCGTCGATCGGGCTTTCGAAGTCGCCGGCATCGAGGCGACGTTCAACGCTGCGCTCCGAAGCACGCGATCGACCGGAACCACCACGGTCGTGAGCATCTGGGAGGACGCCGCGACCATGCGCCCGAACGACGTCGTACTCGGCGAGCGGACCGTCACCGGCACCCTCGCGTACCTCGGCGGCCCGCGCTCGGGCGAGGAGTACGGCATGGTGATCGACATGCTCGCGGCGGGACGACTCGATCCTGACCCGCTGATCACCGACCGAATCGCACTCGACAACATCGTCGATAGGGGATTCGAGCGGCTCCTCGATACCGATAGCGAGCAAGTGAAGATCATGGTCGAGCCATGAATCTTAGATAACCTCACTCGTCGAACGCGCCCATTTCGTCTAGTACGTCCCAGTAGCTGTGGAGCCCGCGAATATGTTGTCCACCGTCGACACAGATCGTCTCCCCAGTAACCCACCGTCCGTAATCGGAGAGCAGGAAGGCAACGACCTTCGCGATGTCCTCGGGTTCGCCGATCCGTCCTAGAGGTGTTCGGTTGAGGAACTCCTCTCCGATATCTCCTTTGAGGAGTCCATTCTCCTCGGTCATCGGCGTACGCGTAGAACCGGGTGCAACGGCGTTGACACGGACACCGTATCGACCGACTTCTGCCGCGACTACCTCTGTGAACTGGCTGACTCCGGCTTTCGCTGCGGAGTAGTGAGCAAGACCGTCGGTTGCGGCTACGTAATTAAGCGAACTCACGTTAACGATGCCACCACCATCGTTGTCGAACAGGTGGGGAAGCACCGCTTTCGTGCAGAGAAACGGCCCGTTCAGACAGACGTCTATCGTTCGACGCCATTCCTCTTCGGCCATTTCCCACGTCCGAGCGAGCTCGGCCGCTCCGGCGTTGTTTACCAGGATACCGATTTCGCCGAGGTGGTCCGTCGCACCGCTGACCATCGATCGAACGCTCCCCTGATCAGCAACGTCGCAGTGGATCGCAATTGCTTCTGCCTCGAATCGGTCACTCAGTTCCATAGCCGTGTTCTCGGCACTCTCCTCGTTGATGTCGGCTAGAACGACTGATGTTCCCTGCTCTAGTAGCTCTTCTGCGATCCCTCGGCCGATACCCTGTGCACCTCCAGTGACGATGGCTCCGTCGCTAACTACTTGCATAGTGTTATCAAACAACAATCGAAGTCAAAAAGCTACCGGATAGGTGTGGTCGCTTGTCATGCACCCGCTCGCTTTGAGGGTACTGGACGCTCATACTGATCATGTCGCCTACTCTTGCTTGCCGGAACTCTTTTGCTACTGGCGGGTGCAACCAAAGGCCTAAGATATGACTGATCATACCACGATATCGTATCGGGTGACGACCGACCACGATCCAACTATCAGAGTTCACTTACAACCATGATCGACTTAGAAGAGACGTTCATCTACGACGCGGTGGTACACGCCTACAACCTCGCGCCGGCGAACTACCGCAACGAACAGCACGCGGAAGGCATCACGGAGATGATCTTCGGGACGGTCGATGCCGCCTCGCCGCCGGGCTATCGGCTCACACGCGATGGCTTCGTCCGCAACTGGGGCGTCGAGGAACTGGCGAACATGCTGTTCTTAGAGAGCGATACGGACATGGCGACCTTCCAGTCCCTGCCGCTCTATGCCTACCACGACGGGCTCACGGCGAATCAGAACTGCGTCGAGGCCGTCGGGGACTACCCCGAGCGGTTCCTGGGCTTCGCGAACATCGACCCGCTGCGGGAGGGCTGGGAGGAGTCACTCGAAGAACAGGTCGAGGCCGTCGACCCGGTCGGATTGAAGCTCTATCCCTCCCACTGGGGCGAGGACTTCCATCAGGGCTGGCGCATGGACGACGAGTCGGTCGCCTACCCGGTCTTCGAGAAGGCCAAATCCCTCGGTATCGATCTGATCGAGGTACACAAAGCGATCCCCTTCGGGCCGGTGCCCCGCGACCCCTACCATCCCGGCGACGTCGACGACGCCTGTGCGAACTTCCCGGAGATCGACTTCGGACTGGTACATGGAGGACTCGCCTTCACCGAGGAGACCGCCTGGCAGATGGTTCGGTTCCCGAACCTGCATATCAACATGGAGACCTTGGGCGTGCAACTCGCGGCGAACGAACGGGCCTTTGCCGAGACGCTCGCGACGATCATCTCGATCGGCGGCGAGGCGGTCCTCGACCGGATGTACTGGGGCTCGGCGGCGATGGCCTATCACCCCCAGCCCGAACTCGAAGCGCTGCGGGACTTCGAGTGGCCGGATGACCTCCGGCAACGGGGCATCGCGTTCAGCGACATGCCCGAGATCACCGACGAACACAAGCGAGATATCTTGGGCCGGAACTACGCCGACCTCGTCGGTCTCGACATCGAGGCCGCTCAGGAACGTTTGGCCGACGACGGGTTCAGCACCCGGACCGACGAATCGGGACTCGCCGATCCCTTCTCGACGACGAACGCCGCGGCCGAGGTGTACTGATCGTGAGCGAGACGGGCGACACAGAAGGGAGCGAACCGTCGGCGCTCGCGGTTCGCGAGCAACTCGATACGATCGTCGATCCCTGTAGCGAGGCGCGGGGGGCCGACATCAGCATCGTCGAGATGGGGCTACTCAAAAAGATCGAGATCGAGGAGGGGGTGGTCGACATCGAACTACGCATCACCTCCCCTTCCTGTATGATGGTCGGCTACTTCATCGAGCAGGCGACCGAACGCGTCGGCGATCTCCCTGGGGTCGAGGCAGTGAATCTGGGGACCGACGCAGGGCTGTCCTGGCGCGAGGGGATGATGAGCGAAAAGGCGAAGGAACGCCGACGCGAACACCAGGCCGCACTCGCTGAGCGGTACGGTCGCGAGGAGGGCTCGACGGCGGTGGCGACGCAGGCGGCTGCGGCTTCGGAGGACTGATCGACCTGCCTGAGTACGTTCGACCGTCGTCCTCGCTCCCGTTCTCGGGACCGTGCTCCGCTACGATCCCCAGTGTCGTGGATGTCGTCGGCGGGACGGTCGCCCGTATGATCGGTCGATCGTCGACCGGATATATAAAAACGACCAACACTCGTCGGGGGAAAGCTTAGGCGACGGTAGCCATCAGATACCGGCAGGAACTCACATGGCATCCAATCTCGGGGTAGACGTCGGCGGGACCTTCACCGACGTGATCGTCTTCGACGAGGAGACCCAGGACCTCACGACCGACAAAGTGCTATCGACGCCGACGAACCCGTCGGAAGGCGTCCTCGCCGGCATCGACGAAGCGACCGAGAAAGCCGCTACCTCGATCGCGGACCTGGAGTTGCTCTTCCACGGCACGACGGTCGTGACCAATATGCTGCTCGAGGAGACCGGTTCGCGCGTCGGCCTGCTCACTTCGAAGGGTCACGAGGACGTGCTCCACCTCGCTCGGGCGTGGACGCCCGGTCCCCTCTATGGATGGATCGGCATGGAAAAACCCGATCCGCTAGCCGATCTCGTTGACACGCGCGGGATCTCCGGGACCGTCGCTTCACCCGAAGGCGAGATCGAAGACCCGATCGACGACGAGGAGATCCGTGCGGCGATCCGCGAGTTGCAGGCTGCCGGTGTCGATTCGCTCTCGGTTGCATTGCTCAACTCCTACCTTGAACCGGCACACGAACGGCGGGTGCGGGAGATCGCCGCCGAGGAAGCACCGGAACTGCCGGTCTCGATCTCCGCGGAGATCGTCCCCGAGTACGGCGAGTACGAGCGCACGCTGACCACCGTCATCAACGACTACGCTCGTCCCCAGGTCATCGAATACTTGGATGGCCTCGACGCTTCCCTCGAGGAAGCCGGATCGACGGCGACGATGAACGTGGTTCGCTCCGACGGCGGGTTGATGAGTCCCGGGGCGGCGAAGAACCATCCCGTTGAACTCGCGCTCTCGGGACCGAGCGGTGGCGTCGTCGGCGCGGCGACGGTCGCCGAGACGAAGGGCGTTCCCGACGTGCTGACTTTGGATATGGGCGGGACTTCAACGGACGTCTCGCTCGTCGAGGACGGCACGCCTGGGACCGCTCGACAGACGAAGGTCGGCTACCGGGAGTTCACGTCCCGCTCGATCGATGTCAATACGGTCGGTGCGGGGGGCGGTTCGATCGCTCGCGTGCAACTCAGTGGCTCGCTCCAGGTCGGTCCCGAGAGCGCCGGTGCCGACCCGGGGCCGGCCTGCTACGGACAGGGCGGCGAGGAGCCGACGGTGACCGACGCCAACGTCGTTCTCGGACGCATTCCCTCAACAGTTCGGCTCGGCGGAACGATGGACCTCGACCGCGAGGCGGCCCGCGGAGCTATCCGGACGATCGCCGAGGAGCGCGGTAGCTCCATCGAGGAAGCCGCACAAGCGATCCTCGACGTCGTCAACGAGAACATGTACGGCGCGCTTCGCGTGGTTTCGGTCGAGCGGGGTCACGACCCGCGTGAGTTCGGTTTCGTCGCTTTCGGTGGAGCCGGCCCGATGCACGCAAACGCCCTCGCCGACGTGATGGGGGCCTATCCGCTTCTCGTCCCGCCGGGGCCGGGCGTCATGTCCGCTTTCGGCTTCCTGACCTCGGACGTCCAAAACGAGTTCTCCGAGACCTACCTCGAAACCGACCGGGACGTGGACGGCGAGGACGTCTACGAGGAACTGCTGGCGCTGCGCGAGGAGGCGACCGACTGGCTCGACGCCGAGGGCATCGACGAGACGAATCACGCCTTCGAGTACTACGCCGACTGTCGGTACTTCCGCCAGGACATCCAGATGTCGATCCCCATCGACGTCGAGAACCTCCGCGGCGAGGCCGGGCTAGAGGAGATCGAAGCCGACTTCGAGGCCCGTCACGACAGGCAGTTCGGGTTCTCGCTCGACGCGCCCCTCGAAATCGCCACTCTCCGGGTCATCGGAAAGGGAACGCTGCAGGGCGTCACCATCGAACAAGAGGGCCTGACTGATGCCGACCCGAGCGCCGCGGAGATCGGTACGGACGAGGTGTACTTCGACGGCGAGTACCGGGAGACACCGCTGTACGATCGGAGTGAGCTACGGGCCGGTAACGAGATCTCGGGCCCGGCGATCGTCGTCGAGAACGACTCGACGATAATCGTCCAACCCGATCACACCGCTACGATCGACCGCTACGGGAACGTCGAAATAAGTCGAGGTGAGGATGCATGAGCACTGACAGCGATACTGACGCCGATAGCGACAGTAATAGTGATGCTACTACCGAGACGCCCGAGTTCGTCGGCGACCACGCGATCGACGCGACGACGCTCGACATCATCGAGAGCACGCTGGAGAACACGCGCCACGAGATGGATCGCGTGCTCGAGACGACCGCCATCAGTCCCGTCATCCGCGAGCAGTCCGACCAGTTCCCCCTCATTGCCGATAGGGAGGGTCGGATGGTCATGGGCCAGTTCGGCTCGGCGATCGAGACGATAATCGAGAACGCCACCTTCGGCTGGGAGGACCTCGAGAAGGGCGACGTTATCGCCACCAACGATCCCTACATGTGTGCCGGCGCGATGTCGCACACGCCCGACATGCTGCTCTTGCGCCCGATCTTCTACGAGGGCGAGCGCGTCGGCTTCGCCAGCCAGTGGGGGAATCTGATGGACGTCGGCGGGAAGACCCCCGGTAGTATGCCCGTCCAAGCCACCTCCGTCTTCGAGGAGGGGATGCGACTGCCGCCCGTCAAGCTCTACAAGGACGGCGCGTTGGACGAGGGGCTGCTCGAGACCTTCGCGCACAACACGCGTCTGCCCGACCACGCCGAAGCCGACATCAAGGCGCTTGCAGCGGGGACCGCAGCGGCCGAGGAACGCGTGCGGGAACTATGTGATCGCTTCGGCCGGGAGACCTACGAGGAGGGCTGTGCGGCGATCCTCGATCGCACTCGCGAGGGGATGATCGACCTGATCCGTGAGTTCGTCCCCGAGGGCGAGCGCTACACGTTCGAGGACTACGTCGACGACGACGGGATGGGCAACGGCCCGATTGCACTCCACCTCGAGATCTACCGCGAGGGCGATACCGTCTATCTCGATTGGGCGGGAACCGACGACCAGGTCCCGGGCACGGTCAACTTCCTGTTGAACGAGAAGATGTTCAAGATGTTCACCGGGGTCTTTCTGATCATGGCCTTCGACCCGCTGTTGACCTTCAACGACGGCTACTACGACCTCTTCGAGGTCAACCTGCCGGCGGGAACCGTCGTCCAGCCGGAGTTCCCGGCCCCGCTTGGCAATCGCTTGCCGCTGATGGCACGTCAGTTCGACGTGCTGCAGGCGACCTTCTCGAAACTTATCGAGGGCTTCTCGGTCGCCGGTAGCTACGGCACCTCGCCCAACTTCGTCTACGCCGGCGTCGACGCCGATGGCAACGGGTTCCAGACCCTCGAGATCCTCTATGGGGGCATTCCGGCCCGGCCGGGCGGCGACGGACTCGACGGCCACTCCTGGTGGCCCCTCTTCCGGACTGTTCCCGCCGAGTACCAGGAGGCCTACTACCCGCTCTCGATCGAGGAGTACAGTACCCGCGTAGACACCGGCGGTCCGGGCCGTCATCGCGGCGGCCATGGCATCACGAAGGTCTATACCTTCGAAGCCGACGGTGCGATCACCTTCCAGGACGATCGTGCCCACACCTATCCCTGGGGCGTCGAGGGCGGCACGCACGCGAAGAGAAGCGAAAAGACACTGATCCGTGCGGACGGCACCGAGGAGGCCCTCCCCTCGAAAGCCGAGAACGTCCCCGTGAGCGCGGGCGACAAGCTCGCTTTCAGCACGGCCGGCGGTGGCGGCCTCGGTGACCCACTGGAGCGCGACCCCGCTATCGTTGCCCGAGAGGTTCGCCGCGGGCTCGTCTCCGCCGAGGCCGCCCGGGAGGACTACGGCGTCGTACTCGACGCGGACGGTACCGTCGACGAGGCGGCCACCGAGACCGAACGCGAGGGGCTTCGCCGGGACCGCGACGATCTCGAGGAGTTCGACTACGGACCGCTTCCGGCCTACGAGGACCTCGGAGAACGGATCGCCGAGGAACGCCGCGAGTTCGACCGGCGTAGCGACTGAGTGCCGACACGAGTGACAACTCGTTCGGAGAACGTACGATAGATACCAACTATGGACTGGATCGACGAGACCGGAGCGATGTACGCCGAGCGCGACTTCGGTACCGAGGTCGGCATGGGCGAGCGGCCCGCACTGTTGGTCATCGATCTGATCAACGCTTTCACCGATCCCGAGGGTGATCTCGGCTCGGACGTCGAGAGCGTGCTCGATGGGGCCGAACGACTATTGGACACCTTTCGCGAGCACGACCTGCCGCGCTACTTCACGACCGTCGCCTTCGAGGACTCCTATGGCGACGCCGGGCGCTTCATCGAGAAAGTGCCGGCGCTCCGCGAACTCCACCTCGGCACCGAAGCCGTCGAGGTAGACGACCGGGTCGCCCCTGTCGGGAGCGAGCGGGTGATCCTCAAGAAGTACGCGAGTGCGTTCTTCGGGACGGACCTGGAGACCGAACTGACGACCCACGGCGTCGATACGCTCGTGCTCGCGGGCGTGACGACCAGTGGCTGTGTCCGCGCGACGGCCGTCGATAGCCTCCAGTACGGGTATCGAACGATCGTTCCGGCCGACGCGGTCGGGGACCGTGCGGAGGGTCCACACGAAGCGAACCTCTTCGATATCGACGCCAAGTACGGCGACGTAGTCGAGACCGATGAGGTCCTGGCGTCGCTCGACGAGGGGTAGCGAGCGCCACTCGGTCATCACAGCGGGCTTCGAGCGACCCGATCCGCTCTCGCTCGGTGTCGCCCGTCGCTATGGTCCGCTACCGTAGCAGCGCTACCGCTATGGTATAAATAGCCTACAGGGGTTGGAACAACGGTTTTTCGACTCGGTGTAGTATCGTGAGCAAGAGACATGACTGCACGAGAACGCCAGGGCCCCTTGGACGGGTTGCGGGTTATCGATATGTCCGGAATGATCAGCGGTGCGTTCGCGACAACGATGATGGGCGATTTCGGTGCTGACGTGGTAATGGTAGAACACCCGGAGGTCGGCGATCCCATCAGGGAGTGGCCACAGAAGACCGAGAACGGGATCTCGCTGGCCTGGAAGTCCATCGGCCGGAACAAGCGCTGTATCACGCTCGATCTGGGGTCGGATCGCGGCCGGGAGATCGCCCTCGACCTCATCGCCGAGGCCGACGTCCTCTTCGAGAACTTCCGGCCTGGCACGATGGAGCGATGGGGGCTCGGCCCCGAGGACGTTCACGCGGTCAACGAGGAAGCCATCATGGTCCGACTATCGGGCTACGGCCAGACCGGCCCGAAATCACAGAAACCTGGCTTCGGAACCATCGCCGAGGGTATCTCGGGCTGGGCCCACGCCAATGGCTTTTCCGACCGCGAACCGCTCCTGCCACCCGTTAGTCTCGCGGATCTGCAGGCGGCGCAGTTCGCGCTCCAGGCGACGCTGATGGCGGTCTACGAGCGCGACCTCGGTCGTGGCGGCAGCGGCGAGGGACAGGTCATCGACGTCTCGCTGACCGAACCGTTGTGGCGGGTCTTCTTCGGGGAGGTCGAGGCCTACGATTACGCGGGCCACGTCCGCGAACGCACCGGGAACCAACACCCCAATACCGCCCCCCGGAACGTCTACGAGACTAAGGACGACTACATGACGATGTCCGCCTCGAACCAGAAGATCTTCGAGCGCGTCGCGGAGGCTATCGACAAGCCCGACCTCATCGACGACCCTCGGTTCGCGGACAACTCGGCCCGTGTCGAGAACAGCGACGCGCTCGACGCGGAGATCGAGGCCTGGACCAAACAGCACACCACCGAGGAAGCGATCGCGGTCTTGGAGGCGAACGACGCGATCGTCGGCCCTGTCTACGATATGGAAGACGTCTTCGAGGACGAGCAATTCCGAGCACGCGAGGACATAATCGAGGTCGAGGACCCGGACGTCGGCTCGCTTGCGACCTTCGGCCTCGTTCCCAAGTTCTCGCGCACGCCCGGCGAGGTCGAGTCCCTCGGCCCACACCACGGTGAGCACAACGAAGAGGTCTATGGAGACGAAATCGGGCTCTCGGACGCCGAACTGGCCGATCTCGACGGCAAGGGGATCATCTAGATGTTACTGACCGACGTCACCCTCCGGGAAGGCGATCAGATGCCTGGGAGAGCGTTTACCGCCGAGGAGAAAGTAGCCTGTACTCGCACGCTCGACGAACTGGGCGTACCTTACATCCAGCCGGGGTTTCCCGCCACCGGCGAGAGGGATCAGCAGGTGATCTCGGAACTCGCGGGAACGACCGACGCCGAGATCGTCGCGCTGGCACGGGCGCTCGAGGGCGATATCGACGCCGCCCTCGAAGCGGACGCCGACGTCGTCGAGGTATTCGTCTCGGCGTCGGACAGGCACCTCGAACACCTGCTCGGAACCTCCCGCGAGGGGATGCTCTCGATGCTCGGCGAAGCCCTCGATTACATCCATGACCACGGCCGCACGGCCCACGTCACGCTCGCCGACGCGTTCCGGACCGACCACGAGCACCTGGTCGAACTCATCGAGACCGTCCCCAACGCACAGTTCGTCTCGCTGGCCGACTCCGTCGGCGCACGAACGCCCGCTACCGTCGAGGACTATCTCGACGGGCTCGATGGTCACGTCGCGTTCGATCGGCTCGGCGTCCACTTCCACGACGATATGGGTTGTGGGACGGCAAACGCACTGGCGGCCTACCATGCCGGTGTCGGAAAGGCGGATGTCAGCATCGCGGGGCTGGGCGAGCGTGCGGGCAACAGCGCACTCGAAGAGGTCGCCGTCGCCTGCACCGTCGACCACGACGATACCCTCGGCCTTGATTCCGGAACCCTGATCCCGGCCTGTCGGAGCGTGCTCGAAACGCTCGGCGAGGAATACGGCGAGCGCAGGGCCGTCCTCGGGCGGAAGGTCGCGGAACACGAATCGGGGGTTCATACCGCAGCGATGCTCTCCGACCCTGCGACGCTCGAACCGTTCGATCCTGGATACTTCGGCGGACAGCGACGCCTCGTCTTCGGCGAACCGACCGGTAGAGGTAGCGCCCGCCGGCTACTCCAGCGCGCGGACATCGAACCCGACGAGGGGACGATCAGTGCCTATCTCGATGCACTGGCGACCGTGGGACCGGTCGACCTCGACGAGGCGATCGCGCTCGGCCAGCGCGAGTTCGGGGCGTAGTACGAACGTCCATGCAGCGACTTCGAGGAAACTTTATTAGGACCTTCCGCCGAAGGGAATCATTGACTACCATGTTCCAGGCCGAGATCGACCTTCGACAACACAAGGACTGCGTTGTCTCTCGGCTCGCGGCCGAGTTCGATACGGCCATCGACATCAACATCGAGGGACTCCACGACGAACTCGTCACGTTCGTTCTCGAATTCGACGAGGACGTCGATGGTATTCCCGATGTCCTCGTCGACTCGGAGCAGGTAAAACGTATCGAGGAACTCAGTGCCGGGAACTTCCTGATTACGAAGACCTCCTGTGGCGCTTATTCCGCCATCGACCGGAACCACGGTATCATTCGTCGGCGTAACTTCGTCGGGCCCAACCGCCGGGTGTACACGGTTCTCTTCTTCCGCCGAGAGGACCTCCGTGCGATGATCGAGGACTTCCGCGAGATCGGGAAAGTATCCCTGGGAAGGCTCTCGCAGTTCGACGGCGCGGAGCCGAGTCTCACCGATCGACAGCGCGAAATACTCCAGTACGCACTGGAGTCGGGGTACTTCGAGTGGCCTCGTGAGAGCACGAGCGAGGAACTCGCCGAGGGAATGGGCATCAGTCGCGCCACGTTCCTCGAACACCTCAGAAAGGCAGAATCGAAACTCCTCACCGATGCCCTCGACTCGACGACCGATCGGACCGAGCGTTCTTCCTACACGGAACCGGCGACGCCACCGAGGTGAGCGCCCGCCGGACCGCATCGGTGTGTCCGCCGGATGAGGGTGATAGCGGACTATCAGCGGGAGGGGACGGCGACCTCATGTCGGGGAAAGGGAAGGCGAGGCGGGGAACGACGAGGGATCGGACGAGCCGAGTAGACGCCGGACTGCTGTGGACCGTCTCGGCCGGGCCGGCATCGATCTCACCGAATCCGGCACGACACGTACTTACCTTCTTCCGGAAGGATCCGGCGTGCGAAGCAGTGGTACGGAGGGTCATCGATTCGACTCCTCGGGCTTTTGCTCCTACTGGTATCGGTCCTGCAACGGACCCCTCCCGTTTTCCGACTCCGCTATCAACGACACGTTTCATATCGCGATATGGAGTTTACGACGCTTCGAACGCGCCTATCGAGCCGAACTCCCCGGCTCTGATGGCGCGGGCGATCGCCTGCGTGTCGGCGTCGGGCACCTCCTGGGGATGTTTCCGCTGGAAGTACCCCACGAGATTCACAACGTCGCGTTCGAGAAAGTCCTCGGCGTTGGGATGGTCGGTCCCGACGGCCTGGGGCCAATCGAAGATCGTCACCCCCTCACTGGCGACGAAGACGTTGTACTGGCTCATGTCGGCGTGGACGTATCCCGCGTCGTAGGCCTCGCTTACCTCCCGGAGGATCAGATCCAGTATCGGCCGAGCCTGTGTGGGTTCCAAGCGCGCACGCGAGAGCTCGACCCCTTCCATTCGATCCATGAGTAGCGCGTGGCGGTTCTGGTCTATGGGTCGCGGGACGCGAACCCCCGGATAGAGATCGGCGAGCACCTCGTACTCGCGCTCGGCGGCCTGCCGGGCGGTATAGAGCCAGGAGCCGTGCTCGCTGTCCGCGGTGTACTCCCGTTCCTTGTCGACCGCCCGGAACTCCGTGTAGCCCTCGCGGTGGTACTTGAGCGCTACGGGCTTGTAGGAGCGGACCTCGTAGACGTCGCTTTCCTTCCCAACCCCCAGAGGGGTGCCGACCTCCTCGATCGCCCCGCGCTCGACGAAGGTATGGAGGGCGAGTGCGTCGTAGCCCTCGAAGGTCAGGCGATACCCTTCGTACTGGATCGTCCGGCGTTCGAGCAACCCCCGCTGCTCACAGCGATCGATCCGGTAGGTGACGTCCTCGGCGGTGAGCCGGGAGAACTCCGGGAGTTTCCCCCGCGAGACCCACTCGCTGTAGCGCATCCCCTGTTCGATGCCCGAGAGTAGGTAGAAGTCCTCGGATTCTAAGTCCCGTATCTCGCTCGCGACGTTCCGCACCATTGCGCTCCCTACCCTCGCGGCGGGCAAAAGCCCCGCGAGTCCTCGTTTCGATTCCGATAAACCCTACATCACGATACGGAATCACTTCTCTTCTCTTTTCCCCGCTAAAGAGATGGCGAACGCGACCGTGCTGCCGCCGAGGTCGGTGTCGTCCCCGTCCGACCGGTAGCCTTTAGCTCGCGCCGCGAGCAGTGGCGGTATGTCAGACTCTGGCACGTTCGGTTCGTTCGGCGGCCGGTACGTCCCCGAACCGCTTCAGGAACCGCTCGCCGAACTCGCCGACGCGTTCGACGCGGCGATCGACGCCGAGGAGTTCCGCGAGGAATTGGACTTCCTGCTCGAGCACTACGGCGGCCGGCCGACGCCGGTTTTTCACGCCGAGACGCTGAGCGAGCGATACGGGGCCGAGGTCTACCTGAAACACGAGGACCTGCTGCACGGCGGGGCTCACAAACTGAACAACACCCTCGGACAAGCACTGCTCGCGAAACGCATGGGGAAAACCCGGCTCATCGCCGAGACCGGTGCCGGCCAGCACGGAACGGCAACGGCGATGGTCGGGGCACTGCTTGACATGGACACGCAGGTCTACATGGGCCGCAAGGACATGCAGCGCCAGGAGATGAACGTCTTCCGAATGGGGCTCATGGGTGCGGAGGTAACCGAGGTCACGCGGGGCAACGCCGGCCTCGCGGAAGCCGTCGACGCGGCCCTGGAGGACTTCGCGGCCGAGCACGGCGAGACGCATTACCTCGTCGGGAGCGCGGTCGGCCCGGACCCGTTCCCGCGGATGGTCCGGGAGTTCCAATCAGTCATCGGCCGCGAGGCCCGCGAGCAGGTCCGGGAGCTTCATGGGGACCTGCCGGATGCCTGTGTGGCGTGTGTCGGCGGCGGGTCGAACGCGATCGGCCTCTTTCACGCCTTTATGGACGACGACGTGGCGCTGTACGGCGCGGAACCCGGCGGCGAGGGACCCGACTCACATCGTCATTCGGCCCCCCTATCGGGGCCGGGTGCGGCCGACAGCGACCCCCAGGAGTTCCAGGGAATGCGAACGCGGGTGATCGACGAGGACACCGAGAACCACTCGGTGAGCGCCGGCCTCGATTACCCCGCCGTGGGACCGGAACACGCCGCGCTCGACGAACTCGGCCGCGCGGAGTACCACGCGATCACCGACGAGGAAGCTCTCGAGGCCTTTCGCGAACTCAGCGAGTCCGAAGGGATCATCCCCGCGCTCGAGCCGAGCCACGCGATCGCGCTCGCGAAGAAACTCGCCGATCGACACGACACCCTACTGATCAACCTCTGCGGGCGTGGGGACAAGGACATGGCGACCGCCGCCGAACTGTTCGATCTCGGCTGAGACGATCGGAAGACCGTGATCGAGGGGTGGTCGAGGAGGAAATCGATCGTGTCGAGAGCGCTCACAGCGACTTCTCGAAGTCGATCAGTTCGTACTCGCCGGTCGTCGAACGACTGGTCTCGGTGTAGCCAGCGGCCGGATAGAACCGGACTGCCCCCTGTTGTCTCGCGGCCGTCGTGGCCAGCAGCCGATCGAAGCCCGCCGTCCGAGCCCGGCGTTCGAGCGCCGCAAGGAGCCACCCGCCGTAGCCGCTTCGCTGATGCGTCGGGGCGACCCGCATTCGATGCAGTTCGGCCGCGCCGGGCCCCGATTCCCTCTCGCCGTCGTTCCCGTCGGCTGCACACGGGAGGTAACCGCCCATCGCGACGAGAACCCCATCGTCTACCCGCGGCGGTCGACAACGAGCGAGTTCGGGTTCGTGATCCTCCGTGCCGTTCCCCCGGCCGATCCCTCGCTGGTTTGCTTCCTCGGTCCCCTGCTGTCCCACCTCCCCCCGATCCCTCCCGATCGACGAGGCGGCCTCGGAACGGACTCCGAGAAGAAAGCTGCCGCCAGCATCGAGATAGGTCGCTTCGATTCGTCGCAGATCGTCGACGCCCGGTACGTCATCGGGGTCGGTGCCGGCATCGCGGAGCGCCCACTCGTGGAGCGTCCACACCGGGTCGGCGTCTCGCGGCTCGTATCGTCTGATCCGTAGTTCCGCGGTCATCCCTGTTCCCGTGACCGTTGGCGGTCGGCCGCCCTAAAACCATGCGAGCGATCGCGTGGTTTCCACGCCCTGTCGGTTCGACGTCGGGGTCGGGGGTGTCCTGCGAGCCCGGTAACAAGGCGCGACCGGGGCCGGAAATCGTGTCGCGAGACAGGACGCCCGTGGAGAGAGCCATCCCGAGAAACCGACGCGGCGATGACTCGGCGGGCGATAGGAGTCCCCTTGGCAGGGCCACGGGACGCTTCCGGCCGAGCGGTGTGATCCGCCGCCGAGACGCCGGGAGAGTCGGTCCCGAAACCTCCCCGTTCCGCTATCGGTGTCGGCGGGACGGATTCCCACTGTGTGGGATTTCTCCGCCCTCAGGCGGAGTGAGGACATCAAACACCTCGCATACCAAGCGATAGCGGTTACCCGGAGAGCCTCAATGAGGGAGACACCGAGTGTTCACGCGACGGCTTCGGGGCTGTTCGCGGGATCTCTCCGCTCGATTCGACGCCGCGTAACGTCGGCTGGCGGTCGGAACGCCCTCCCGGGCAAACGAATTCCCCTGTGGACACGGCAGCCTACAGAGCTATGACGACACACGACCTAACTCGGACGGACGGTGACGGACCGCTCGCCGCATCACTGTTCGTGCGCTCGCTCTCGCCGGAGGGCGCACGGGCCGAACAGGAGGCCGTGATCGAACGCCTTCGGGCGCTTCGCGACCGTGGGGTGCTCGCGGACCTCTCGCTCACGATCTGGGGCTCCCGGCTGCGACCGACCTCGGCTCGCCGGACGGCCACCGGGCGGGAGCTCCTCGATACGATCGACCGGCTCGAAGCGTGGGCCGATCGCCAGGACCCGCCCCGCTCGCTGTGTCTCGATTCGAGAACCGTTCGTTCGACGATCACCGGCGAGCGCGAGACCGAATTCGTACTACCGCTGCTCTGTCTCGCGGTCTCGGAGAACGGCCGCCTACAATGTGTCGCGCCCTGGCACGAGGGGGAGGCAGTACATTCGGTCACGGACTGTCTGGACGCGATTTCCGATCCGGCCAGGATCGACGCCCACCCGCCGACCGAGGACCTCGATCCGCTCTCCCAGTGAGGTTCCGAGCGCCGATGGCAACGCCAGGACCCCACTAGCGTCACAACCGCTTTCCTCCCGGCGCTTCTCGGTCGTGGTATGACGACGCTCGCCGATCGGGACTGGCGACTCATCGCCGAGGACACCCGCGATGGGGCGACGAACATGGCGCTCGACGAGATCGCCGCCGAGACCGCCGCGTCGGGCGGGCCACGAACCCTCCGGGTCTATCGCTGGACCCCCTCGACGCTCTCGCTTGGGTATCACCAGGCGCCCGAGACCGTCGACTGGGAGTTCTGTGACCGGGAGGGCATCGACGTCGTACGCCGCCAGACCGGCGGTGGCGGGATCTATCACGATAACTACGGGGACATCTCCTACTCGATCGTCGCGCCCGCCACCGAACTCCCGGGCGACCTGATGGAGTGTTACGAACTCCTCTGTGAGCCGGTCTTAGAGACGTTCTCACGGATGGGGATCGAAGCGAAATTCGCCGAGCAGTCACGCCCGGCGATCTACGAGCCGGCGTGTTACCTCAGAGCGCTTCACCCGGCCCACGACGTAGTCGTCGGGGGGAAGAAGGTGAGCGGAAACGCCCAGTACCGGCGGCGGAACGCGGTCGTCCAGCACGGTTCGCTCACGTATTCGGTCGACGCCGATCGCCATCTCGCGGTCTTCGATGCTTCCGGGGTCGATCCGGAGGCGTTCCGTGAGCGGGTGACCGGGATCGACGAGCACGCGGACGCCGAGCGCTCCGGAGCGGTCGCTGCGCTCGCCGATACCCTCGGCGAATGGGCCGACGCCAAAGGGGGCGAGTGGAGTGACGACGAACTCGGACGCGCACGCGAGCGCGCGAAGGAGAAGTACACCAGCCAGGAGTGGAATCGTGGTCGGACGAGCGGCCGGGCGACGCGGTAGCGGTTGTTCTCGGGTGCGATGTCGGTACGTCGACGAACCGGCGTGCGAGTTTGCTCGCTTCGCGACCCTCTTAAAGAGAGCCCATCCGAGCGAAACCGAGTCCTGGGCGGCGACCCTTCTCCTGTGGGGTGTCGATCGTCAACCCCCTGGGCCAGACCGGGTATTGGAGGTCAACGGAGCCATCATGTGCTCAGCGACGAATAGAGGGATCGTGTCCGCCGAATTAGGCATGTTACGGACGAAATCTAGTGAAGTTGAACCGAACCCGACGGGCTCGACGACGAGACCTTTGGCGAGTTACAGGTAAATATCAGTGTGGTCGATGTTCGTTGTCCGTCGTCCGGGACGATACCATACACTGAGAAGTCGAAGCCGCTTTGTCCCCGACGGTCGGAGCGCCGCCATGTCTCGATCCACTCCACACACCCGTATCGGCGCGCACGTCTCGGTTGCCGGCGGGATCGACAACGCCGTCTCACGCCAGCGCGACGTCGGGGGCAACTGTGGACAGGTGTTCACCCACTCCCCGCAGGTCTGGAAGCATTCGCCGGTCGATCCCGAAGTGGCCGAACGCTTCCGTGAGGAAAGCGCCGCTATCGACGGTCCGTGGGTGATCCACGCTTCCTATCTCGTCAATCTCGCGACCCCGAAGGACGATCTCCGCGAGAAGTCGATCGCCAGCCTCCAGAAAGAACTCGACGCCGCCGGTGAGTTGGGCATCGAGTACGTGAACGTCCATCTCGGTGCCCACACCGGTAGCGGCGTCGATCAGGGCCTCGCGAACGCCGCGAGGGCGATCGACGAACTCGACGTGCCCGACGGAGTCGAGCTCCTGATCGAGAGCGATGCCGGTAGCGGGACGAAACTCGGCGACGAGTTCGCCCACCTCGAAGCCGTTCTCGATCGTACCTCGACTGACGTCGGGGTCTGTCTCGATACTGCTCACACTTTCGCCGCGGGCTACGATCTCTCGACCTCTACTGGCGTCGCCGAGACGATCGAGGACTTCGATACCGTCGTCGGGCTCGACTCGCTCCGGTGTCTCCATCTCAACGACTCGAAACACCCCTGCGGATCGAACGCTGACGAACACGCTCACATCGGCGAGGGCGAGATCGGCGATGCGGGCATGAGAACGATCGTCGCCCACGACGTGCTTGGCGACCTACCGCTGATCTTAGAGACCCCGACCGAGGACGGCCGGAGCTACGCCTGGAACGTCGAACGCGTCAAGCAACTACGCGGCGAGAGCGATTGAATTCGGCGCTCAGTAGCCACCACCCTCTTCGCCGCCCCCTCCATCTCCCCCACCTTCGTTTTCGCCACCGCCTTCACCCTGCTCACCCTCGCCGCCCTCTCCCCCTTCCCCGCCCTCGTCCTCGCTCTCACCGCCGGGGGCCCCACAGCCGGCGAGTCCCGCCGTCAATAGAAGGCCAGTAGCTCGGATCGCCCGCCGTCGCGTCGTGGTTCGGTCGCTGTTCATCTCGGTCCACCACTCGCTCGCCGCAAACAAATAGCGTGTGGGTCGCGGCCGGGCTATCGATGGACCCTCCCTTCGCTTCGAATTCTCCTTCCAATAGGTCCCGATCGCCGCCGTTCTCATACCACGTCGCCACGCACCGTCGTCCCCTCCTGACTCGCTCGATATTCCGAAACCGCTTCGGCGGCCTCGCTCGCCTCCGCCCCGTCCATCCCGATCATACTCAAGGATTCGATGAGCGTCGGAAAGACGAACTCGCCCGCTCGAAGCTTTTCCATCGCCGTCTCGCTGCGAGTCCCCTCGGCCCAGAGACACACTCCGCGCGGGTCGAGGATCTGCTCGTAGTTCCCCCGGGCCATCGCCCCCCGTAGCCGCTGAGTGACGTTATCCTCGAAGCTCGCATTACAGACCTCCAGGTGGATCGGCTCGTCGCCCTCGATGAGGTGTGCTGCCAGGCACTTCTCGGGGGCGGCGTGACCGTTGGCGTTCGCCCGGAGGAACTCGGGATGGGCGTCGGCCCACTCGGCTCGTACCGTCTTCCCGATGCCCTCGATGCCATGGGACTCGCGGAACCCTTCTTCCCGCTCGGCGTCGCCATGGAAGAGCAAGTCCTTCGTCAGGTAGACGTCGAGCCGGGAGATGGGATCGAGACCTAAGGCTAAATCGCCGTAGACCCAGACCTCCCGCACGGGAACGGGCATGGTCTCGCTTTCGACCCGATCGACGAGCCGGGAGACCCGCTCGATCGCCGCCGACCGTTCGGTCCCCGTCGAGTTCTCCATCGCCGCTACTACCCGCTCGCCGCCCAAAACGGTTTCCGCTATCGACGCTCCTCGCGATGATTTCGATACCGAAGCGTAACTCGAAGGCGTCCGATCCAGCCGACGCCGGCGCTCCCCCGGAGGCCCTGGCCTGACTCGACCGCCCCTACGCCGAGTAGAGGCGAGTCTCCTCCGACTTCCGTTCAGTAATCATCCATTCGTTGCTCCGTACTGGTTCGCGCCGGCCGGTAGCATGTATTGATTGATGAACCGCTCTATTGAGTCCGTTACCCTCCACGCGGTATATAATTCCCTATAGGAGTACGGTCTCCTCGGGAACAGTGAGCCCTGTTCGATCGTCGGGACACGGGCCGATCGGCTGGTTCCCGGTCCCGGAACTGGCCTCTCCGTGCGTGTTTATGGCGTTGCTTGACGCCGAGCGCGGCGGGCGCTTCGCCGTTCGACCCACGGGCGAGCACGACAGCGAGCAGTCCTACGTCCCCCGGACGAACGTCTCGGAGACCACCTTCGAGACCGAATCGGGTGCGTGGCGCTCGCGGACCTCGTGTCCGTCGTCGGCGACGACCGCACTGCCAACGTCCCCGCACGAGCGATCTACCGGCAGGCCGAGTGCCACAGCGGCACCGTCGAGATCGGCGTCGACTTCTCTCCCCGCTTCGATTGCGCCCGCGCCGAGACGACCATGAACCCACCGGGGGCGCCGATGATCCGCGTCGGACGTCCGAAGAACCCGTCGGACGCCGTGGAACTCGAACCCCATACTACCGACGGCTCCGAGCGCGAACAATAGGCTCGTGTCGACCCGGAAGCTACTCATTGCTGACCTTGCGCTCGCGTGCGGAGCGGTCCAGCCTCACCCCCGCGAGCGAGCTGTCAATGGCAGTGAGCGAGCGGTAGCGCGCACGGGCGAAAGGCACGAGTAGCGAGGGGCCTCAAGCTCCCCGGACCATGCGAGCGGGTCTCGCCCGCGAGCGGACGACCGAAGGGAGCGAGCGTCGGAGGGAGTACGCACTATTCTGTTCACGAAAGCGGAGCTCCATGGGCTAATCGGCAGCCTCCGGCTTCCGATAACGGTGGAGCTCTTGCCGAGCGAGGCTGCGAAGCAGCCGAGCGTGGTTCGAGACGCCTCCGGCGTCTCGTCACTGAGCGAGAGCGGGGCTCTCGCGAGGTCCAAAGGAGCCATCAGCTCTTTTGAAGATCTCGGAAGACGCGTAGCGTCTTCCGAACGACAGCGCGAAAGGTCCGAACGAAACCCACAAACGCGCGTCGGACGAGAGGGACGGTAATGGAGTGCGATCGGTGCGGCCGTCCGGCGGTTCACTTCGCGGCGTACTCGGGGACATACTCGTGTGAGGCCCATCTGTGTCGCTCGGTCGAGAAACGGGTGCGCCGCCGGATTCGCTCGGACAGCTTGCTCGGCCCCGACGCCACACCTAATGACCCCGAAACCTGGCTGATCGGCCTCTCGGGAGGCAAGGACAGCGTTGTCCTCACCCGAGTTCTACAGGAGACCTTCGCGGAGGACCCCCGGATTCGCCTCGTCTGCCTCACGATCCACGAAGGCATCGAAGGCTATCGCGACGCGAGCTTGGACGCCTCGATCGAGCTGGTCGAGGAGTTAGGGATCGAACACGAGTTGCTGAGCTACGCCGAGGAGTTCGATATGGAGATGGACGAGGTAGTCGAGACGGACCCCGAGGGGATGGCCCCCTGTGCGTACTGTGGGGTCTTCCGCCGGGACCTGCTCGAAGCAGGTGCAAGGGAATACGACGCCGATAAGCTACTGACCGGCCATAACTTGGACGACGAGGCCCAAACCGCCTTGATGAACCTCTTCGAGGGCGACGTCCGCCAGATCGCGAAACACTTCGACGCGAGCCTCGGAGGATTCGACGAACGGGGCGAGAGCGAGGCGTTCGTCCCGCGCGCGAAACCCCTGCGGGACGTCCCCGAGAAGGAGATCGCGCTGTACGCCCACCTGCGCGACCTGCCCGTCCATATGGCCGAATGCCCCCACGCGAGCGAGGCCTATCGTGGCGAGATCCAGGAACTCCTGTTGAGCCTCGAGGAGAACCATCCCGGGACGCGCCACTCGATCCTCGCGGGCTACGAGGAACTCGCCGCGCTCGCCGCCCGCGAGTACCGCAGTGGAGGTACTGGGAAGGGTGCCGGCGCGAACGAGGAGGGAAGCGGCCCTACTCTCGAAGAGTGTGAGCGCTGCGGTGCGGCGACCACACAGGATCGCTGTCGGAAGTGCCAGCTCATCCGGAGCGTCCACGCCGCCGACTAACTCGACCGATCGATAGCGACTACCCGATCGACTCGTCCCGATACGCTCGTTTCCGGCTTCGATCACTCGCCGATCAGTCATCGTAGTCCTCTGAGGAACGAATAGCGTGTCTCCCGGTACGTCTCGTCCACCAACGCGGTGGACGATCGGAACTGTGTGCTCGGCAGCAGAGGGCTGGTCGGCGTCGAGCGGGTAACGAGGCGGGCGAGTGATTATAGCACGGAGAACTCAGCGGACGACGTCGAGGCCGTGATTCCGCTCGCTCTCGGGGCGGCCGCCGTCGCTCTGTGCATTGCTACTCCCATGGGCGTTCCCAGCACTGGCGTCGCCGAAGCTGTAGCCCTCGGCGGTGTGCTGGAGGGCCTGTCGGGACTGGTCGGCCTGGTGCTGGACGTCGGGTCCGAGGATCTGGGCGGACTGGACGCCGGTCATGATCGCCATTACGCGAACCTTACCCTTGTACTCCTCGCGGATACGTGCGCCCCAGATGACGTTCGCGTCCGCTTCGAGGCGGCCGGTGATGTCCTGGGCGATCCCTTCGGCTTCCTTCAGGGTGAGGTCCGGACCGCCGGTGATGTGGACCAAGCCCCCGGACGCACCGCCGTAGTCGACGTCGAGCAAGGGGTGGTTCATCGCGTCCTTGACGACCTCGTCGGTCTTGTTCTTGTCCTGGGTTTCGCCCACCAGCATGACTGCGACGCCACCCTGGTTCATGATGGCGGTCATGTCGGCGTAATCCAGGTTGATAAGGGAGGGCTGGGTGATCGTCTCGGAGATCCCCTTCACTGTTTCGGCGATGATCTGGTCCATCACCGAGAAGGCCTTGCCGATGGGCAGGTTCGGCACGTAATCGAGCAAGCGATTATTGTCGAGAACGATGATCGAGTCGGCCTCGCTACGCAGGCTTTCCAGACCTTCCTCGGCCCGTACCGTGCGAGCGCGCTCAACGGTGAAAGGCGTCGAGACCATCCCGACGACGATCGCGCCTTCCTCCTTGGCGATCTTCGCGACGACGGGCGCTGCGCCGGTGCCGGTCCCGCCGCCCATTCCCGCGGTGACGAAGACGAGATCCGCACCCCCGAGAACGTCCTTGACCGTGCCCCGGGCCATCTCGGTGGCGCGCTCGCCCATCTCCGGGTCCCCGCCTGCACCCAGTCCTCCGGTAAGGGATTTCCCGACGAGCACCCGTGAGTCCGCTTCGATCATCCGAAGGTGCTGTTTATCGGTGTTGACCGCGACGGTTTCGGCACCCTCGATGCCCATATTATACAGCCGATTAACGGTGTTGTTACCGGCGCCGCCACAGCCAACGACGACGATGCGCGGATCGCCGAACTCGTCGATGTCGGCGTCGGCATCGTTTCTAGCCTGTTCCTCGCGTTCTGCGTTTTCGAGGGCGTCCTGAACGATGTCCTGCATCGTCAGACCTTCGCCCAGCCGCGATCGGTCGAGCGCCGGTCGGAACTTCGCTCAGCTCGACCGCCTCGATCGTCTTCCTCGGCGATCATCTCACGGACGGCCGACCGGATCGCCTCGCTCCGGTTGGGATACGCCCCGGTCTCGACCATTCGCTCGACGTCCTCGATCTGCTGTTTCGGAATGCGCAGTGTCACACGCTCCATGATTGTATGTCCCCTTTTGACAAGACGGTGAGCGGGTCGGTTCCCGTCCGTCTTACAGACGAAAACCGCCACACGGCGGCCCGCTCCGGCTCGGTCCGGACTGCTGTAAGACGACCGTCTTACGCAGTCGTATGCTCTGACTGTATTGTAATAAAAGTTCCGGCTATCGTAAGACGATTTGCATACGAGAGGTTTACAATCAGCAAACACCTCCTTGTGGCCGCTCGAGGTTATTCAAGCACGTCCGCAGCGGGCGTTCGGGCGCCACATGCAGGACAGAACGCCCAGTCCGACCGGAGCTCCTCGCCACATTCGCAGAACGCTTTGCTCGTGTTTTCGCCGCAGTTCGGGCAGTAAACGTGCTCTGGGTCGATGTTTTCGCCACACTGTCCGCACGTCTTACGGCCCGCGTCCGATGCGTCTTCGGCTCCCTCGGACTCCGTCTTACGACTCGTCCCTTCCTCGTCGGACACCTCTACTGAGTCGGCCTCAGTGTCTTCGAGCGTGATGTTTACGTTGACGTCGGAGGCCTGTGAGGGCGCAAACGCCGACGACAGTCGCTCGGCGACAAGGGTATCGACACGTTCGACGAGGAGGTCGTCTAAGCTCGAATCGCCCTCTGAGGACTGTTTACGGTCGGTTTGCGGTCGCTCCGTGCTGCCCTCGACGTACTCGCGCAGTGCCTTTCGCATAACCTCGCTCTTCGAGCCGTCGAACTCGTCCAGTCGATGGACGAGATCGTCGTCGGCCCGGAACGTTATCTTGCTCAACGGTGTCCGACGGCTCGTCTCCCAGGAGTATGTATCTTCCGCGCCGGCTGACGGGCGTCTGACGGCTGCCGTTCAATAGCCGTCCCTCGTGGTGCCGAACCTTTTTTCCCTACACTCGGTGTCCGACATGTGACTCGGGTCAGTGGGAGCGTCCGACGGTCGGCACGCTCAATTCTCATCCATCGAAGGAAACGGTTAAGTCCGGCGACCGGCCTATCTGTAGCTGTCCGCGCTTAGCTCAGCCTGGCAGAGCAGCCGACTGTAGATCGGCTTGTCCCCCGTTCAAATCGGGGAGTGCGGACTTCCTGTTTCGATCCCCTCTCCCCGGGGACTGTCGACCCCGCTACGATCGAACGGTGCTATGTGCGTATCCTGGCCCACTACCCGTCGGTGAGGAAGCCTTCGACGTGTTCGGTGTAGGCGTCCGGTCGATCCTCCATCACCCAGTGGCCGGCGTCCTCGAGACCGATACACTCCTCGCCGACGTCCTCGATTAGCCGCTCACCGTTCTTGATCGGCTGTTCGGCGTCCGCCGCCCCCCCACAGACACAACAGTTCCGCGTCGATCTCCCCGTAGGGAATCTCGGTCGTGTGATTGGTGTTGGTCGCGACCGCCGCGCGGGCGAACGCTCGCTGGCCCTCCCTCGGAGCCAGGGTGCCTCGATGCCCGCGGTCCAGTCGGGTTCGGGTTCGTCCCGTTCGAGTCCGCCGAGGAACGCCTCGTCCAATTCCGCTCGAAATTCCTCAGGACTCATCTCCGCCGTCCGGGGAAGTCCGAGCTCCGCGATATATCCGACCGGCCAGGAGCCATAGCAGGTCGCGTTCGAGCACACCAGCTGGTCGATCCGGCCGTCGGTGTGGGCCCCGTACCGGAGCGCGACGGCCCCCCCCCGATGTCGTGAGCGACGACGTGGAACCGATCGAGGTCGAGTTCCTCGACGAGCCCGGCGAGCGCCTGCTCTTGGGCGCGGATCGAGCGATCGAACCCCTCCCGTCGGTCGCTATTGCCGTAGCCGACGAGATCCGGCACGATCGTCCGGAACTCCCCTTCCAGTCGCGGGACGACCTGTCGCCAGAGAAACGACCACGTCGGAATCCCGTGGAGGAAGACGACGGGCTCGCCGCTCCCTTCGTCCCGGTAGGCGACCTCCAGCTCCTTGCCATCGACGACGACGGTCGTTCGCTTCTGGGCCTCGCTCCAGCGTTCGTGATCCATCGGTCCCATCGAGGTCGGGCCATCCCATGAGGGTTCCGTGGTGGCCTTCCCGCGCTTCTCCCTCCCTGCAGCGTGGCATCCGGTTTTTGTCCTTGGATCGTCGATCGGGACCATGACGACCCGCGTTCCCGACAGCGAGTTCGACGACCGCCTCGCCGCCGTCCGCGACCGTCTCGCCGACAGCGATACCGACGTTGCGGTCTTTTTCGGCGCGACGGCCATCGAGTACCTCACCGGCTTTCACCACATCCAGACTGAGCGACCGGTCTGTCTGGCCGTCACACCTGGTCGGGTGTCGATCACGGTCCCGCGCCTCGAGGTCGAACGCGTCGGGCCGAACCCGCGGATCGAGGCGGTACACTCCTACTTCGACTATCCCGGCGGGAACCCGATCGAGGTCGCCGTGGAGATGCTGGAAGAGCTGAACGCCGAGACGGTCGCCGCCGACGCCGACGGCGCGCCGGGCGTGATGGGCTACGAAGGGCCCTCGCTTTCGGACTTCCTCCCGGTCGAAACCCAAGCGTGGGTCTCGCGGCTGCGCTGGGAGAAATCGGCAAGCGAGATCGACCTCGTTCGCGACTCGGCCCGGTGGGCGAACCTCGGTCATCGCTACCTCGCCGATCACACCGCGGTCGGCGCACACCCGGTGACGGTGAGTCAGCGCGCCTCGATGGAAGCCTCCCGGACGATGCTCGATACGCTCGGCGAGCGCTATGCCGTCAGGACCCGGGGCGGTGGCCCGGTACACGCGGGGTACATCTCGGGCGAGGAGACCGCCCTGCCGCATGGCCACACCCCTAACGAACGTCTCTCGCCGGGTGATGTCCTGATCACCGGCGCGACGGCGAACGTCGATGGCTACTTTTCCGAACTCGAACGGACGATGTTCGTCCGGGAGTACTCCGACGAGCAGGCCTACTACTTCGAGTTGATGACCGAGTTACAGGGAATCGCTATCGACGCCATCGCCCCTGGCGTCTCAGTGAGCGAGATCGACGAAGCGGTCGTTTCCTACGCCGAGGAGCAGGGAGTTGCCGATCTCCTGCGACACCACGTCGGGCACAACATCGGCCTCGGAGCCCACGAGCCGCCCTACCTCGATCGAGGCTGGGAGGCACAGGTCACCGAATACGGCCGGGAGGGCGACGCCGAGATCGCTCCCGGCCAGATCTATACGATCGAGCCCGGACTCTACACCGAGACGGAGGGCTATCGCCACTCCGATACCGTGCTGGTGACCGAGGAGGGCACCGAGGCGCTCACCTACTATCCCCGCGACATCGAGTCGAACGTCGTCGGTCGCGAGTAGCCGACGGTCTCCGAGCCCTCGGTTTTCCGGTCCAGAAGGTGCCGGCATGACCAACCTCTTTACCCTCACACTCCCTCTTTCCTCACTGTGGCCGTCTCCTTCGACCTCTTCGATACGCTCGTCTCGGTTCCCCGGCCCGAGGATACCCCAGGGGCGATCGCCGCGGAACTCGATGCCCGGGACGTTCCGGTGCCCGCGGACTGGGAAACCGCCGGCCGCGAGGCCGCCGCCGCGATCGACGCTGCCGAGGGCGAGGAGGTCTCGATCTCGACCTACGCCGCCCGCGCGCTTGCGAGCCGCGACGTCCACCCCGAAAGGAAGGCGATCGAGAGCGCGGTGCTCGCCGCCTTCGACCGACCGGTCGCGACCCGCGACGGTGCCCTCGAAGCGGTGGCCGCCGCTGGTGCCCGTGGCTCGGTCGGCGTGCTTTCGAACTGTAGTGTCTCCGGACTCGTCGAACGAACCCTGGAGCGATCGGCGATCGATACCCAGCGATTCGACGCAGTGGTTTCGAGCGTCGATCTCGGCTGGCGCAAGCCCCACGAACGGGCCTTCCGGGCGATCGTTTCGGATCTCGACGTCTCGGTCGCCGATCTCACCCATGTCGGCGACGACCCCCACGACGATGGCGGTGCGAGCGACGTCGGCGCGATGGCCGTGCTCCTGGGAGACGTCCCGCTCGCCGAGTTTCCTACGTACTTG
The DNA here is from genome assembly GCA_003021725.1 of Halobacteriales archaeon QH_8_64_26. GTDB lineage: Archaea > Halobacteriota > Halobacteria > Halobacteriales > Halococcaceae > PXQR01. The sequence continues at coordinate 14,232 of PXRA01000031.1, read as the reverse complement.
GAGGCGAGGGGAGTATGAGCTCGCTCGACGCGACCGGGTACCGCGCTGGCGGGGCGATTGCACTCGCGTTCGCGCTCGATGCCCTCGTCGCCGAACCTCCTGCTCGAACCCATCCGGTGGCGCTGTTCGGCCGCCTTCTCGCCCCGATCGACCGCGAGTGGCGCTTTCCCCGCGCGGTCGGCGCATGCGCGGCCGCCGCGCTTCCGATCGCGGCCGCCGGCGTCGCTGCCAGCGCGGTCGGGACGGCCGATCGTCGCTCCGTTCCTTCCACCACTGCCGATACCGCTGCTGGCAACCGCTCACCGCTACCTGGGACGCTCGTCGCCGCTGGCGTGCTCTTCGCGACGACTAGTCGCCGGATGCTGACCGACACCGCGCGTGCGGTCGTCGCCGACTCCGAGCGCGACCTCCCACGAGCCCGTCGGGAGTTGCGAGCGCTCGCCGGCCGCGACAGCTCCGAGCTATCGCCCGAACAGGTCAGAAGCGCCGCCGTCGAGTCGGCGAGCGAAAACTTCTCCGATGGCCTCCTCGCCCCGTTACTCGCTTTCGCGCTTCTCGCCCCACGCTCGCTGCCCGCGGCGGCAGGGGCGACTGCCTGGATCAAGGCGGTGAACACGATGGACTCGATGCTCGGCTACCGATCCGTCCCCACCGGCTGGGCACCCGCTCGCCTCGACGATCTCGTTATGTGGGTGCCAGCCCGCCTCACCGCCGTCTCCCTCGCGCTCGCCGCCGGCGACCCGACCGCACTCCACCGGGCGGCCGCGTGGGCGGACGAGCCCTCCTCGCCGAACGCCGGATGGCCGATGGCGACGCTCGCCGCACTGCTCGACGTTCGCCTCGAAAAACCCGGTGCCTACGTGCTCGGTGCCTCCAGGGAGTTTCCGACGCCCGACGAGGCGAACGCCGGCATCACCATCGTCGATCGCGCCGCCCTGCTGGCAGTGCTCGCCGCGTGCTCGGTCGTCGCGCTCGTCCCGGGGATGGGAGACGGCCGATCGCCCTCGTCGGCCGATCGACACGACGCCTCACGAGACGATCGGCACGAATCGTCGCGACCGGTACGATCGTCCGTAGCGGGGTGGTTCGCCCGTAGTCGAACGCTTCTTCGGGGGTGGCTACCGTGGTCCTGACCGCGCTCAGCGGTGCGCTCGGCGCGCTCTCCCGGCTGCCCGTCGGCCGCTCGGAGGCCGCCTGGGACGCCTTCCGACGGGCACCGCTTACGTTCCCGCTGGCGGGCTACGTGATCGGCGCGATCGTCGCCTTTCCCTTCCTGCTCATCGGCGCGCCCGTCACCGCTTTCCTGGGGATCGGCGTGCCGCTTTTGACCGCCGCTGTCCTCTACGTCGCTCTCGTCTATCTCCTCACCGGGATCGGTCACGTCGACGGGTTGGCTGACCTAGCCGACGGGGCGGCGATTCACGGCACCTCCGAGGAGCGGCTCGAAGTCATGGCCGATGCAACGACTGGTGCGGCTGGCACGCTCGCGGTCTCGGTAGTCGTCGTCGCGCTCGCGTTCGGCGCGTTCGGGCTCGTGAGTGCCGGTGTCGGTCCGGCGATCCCCTTCGCGGTGGCGCTCTGTGCGGAGGTGAGTGCGAAGACCGGGATGGCGACGCTCGTCTGTTTCGGCGAGGCTGCCCACGAGGGCCTCGGCTCCCAGTTGGTCGACAGTTCGGACTGGCGCTCTGCCGTCCCGGTCGCGACGGCCGCCGTTCCCGTGCTCTTCCTCGCACCGATCCGCGGCGGGCCGGCGCTGCTCGCGGCGCTGCTCGCGGGCCCGACGGTCGCGCTCGCCTTGCTCGCCTGGTCGCGTCGAGAACTGGGCGGTGTCACCGGCGACGTGCTCGGCGCGACGAACGAACTCGGACGCGTAGTCGGGATCCACGCGGGGGTGGTAGTGTGGACGCTTGTCTGATGTGTGGCGGCCGGGGTACCCGGCTCGGCGGTGAGAACGGCACCGACGCCGACCTACCCGAAAAGCCGCTAATCGAAGTCCATGGGACAGCGATGATCGACCGGGTGCTCGCCGCACTACTCGGAAGCCGCGTCGAGACGATCCATCCCGTCGTCTCCCCACACACTCCCGCAACCCGCAGTCACCTCACGATCCTCTCCGACGGTGACGTCAGGGGGGACGCCCTTGGCCGTCCCGACGCTGACGCCGACCGGACCGACGCGAGCCCCGTCGAGATACTCGACGCGCCCGGTGAAGGCTACGTCCCGGATCTCGGCTACGCGCTCGATCGCATCTCCCCTCCCGTGCTCACCGTCGCCTGTGATCTGGCGCTGCTCTCCTCGACGCTGATCGATCGGGCACTCGACCGTGCCGAGGGTACGCGAGCGTCGCTCGCGGTCTACGTCCCCGCGGCGCTGAAACGACAACTCGGCGTGAGCACCGACACGACCTGGACGCAGGGCGGTCGGGAGCTCGCCCCGACTGGCCTCAACGTCGTAGCGAGCGACGAAGGGACGACCACCAAGACTAACCATGGCAACCGTTCGATGGAAGCGACCGATGCTGAAAGCGACACCGAAACCGGTGCGACCAACGAGGCGACCTGGGTGAGCTACGACGCCCGCCTCGCGGTGAACGTCAACCGCCCCTCGGACCTGGTCGTCGCGGAGGCACTATGCGAGTAGCCACCATCGTCGATAGCACCGCCGTCGGACCCTCGACTTCCGGACCCAAAGCACGGGATCGCCGAGTCCCGCCTCGATCGGGTGGTGATCGCTGATGAACCCTGATGCCACCGGAAGCGTCGGCCGGGTTCCCCACGGGAGCAGCGACGACTTCGAGCTACTGGATTTCAGCGCGAACGTCAATCCACGGGTTCCCGAGGACGTCGGAGAGGTCTATGCCGACGCGCTCGATCGCGCCCGGCGCTACCCCGAGGACGACTATCCCGAGTACAGGACGGCCGCCGCTGCCCACGTCGGCTGCGAGACCTCCCAGGTGGTCCCGACACCCGGCGGGCTCGCGGCGCTCCGCCTTACGATCGAGGTCGTCGTCGAGAAGGGCGACAGCGTCCTCGTCCCCTATCCGAGCTTCGGCGAGTACGCCCGCGAAGTCGAATTACAGGGCGCGACGCCGGAATTCGTCCCCCAGGACGCGCTCCTCGAGGTCGATCCTGCGGGGCACGCGCTCGCGATCTGCTCTACGCCGAACAACCCGACCGGCGGCGCGTACGACGTGGCTGCACTCCGGGCGTTCGCGAGGCGCTGTGCGGAGAGCAATACCGTGGTGCTCGTCGACGAGGCCTTTCTGGGCTTTACCGACCGCGACTCACTTGCTGCCTCCGTGTCGCCACTGAAGAACGTGATCGTCGCACGCTCGCTCACGAAACTGTTCGGCCTGCCAGGGCTGCGAGCGGGCTTCGCCGTCGCGACCGGCGAGTACGGAGAACGGCTCGGAAACGCCCGGCGGGCCTGGGCGCTCGGGACGCCCGCTGCCAGGGTCGGCACGCACTGTCTTCGGGATCGAGCGTTCGTCCGCGAAACGCGTTCACGCGTTCGGGAGGAGCGCGCTCGCCTGGTCGAGCGCCTCCCCGACGCTCTGGACGTCTTCCCGTCTGCGGCCCCGTTTCTGTGCTGTGACCTCGGGGCGAGTGACGTCGGAGTCGATCGCCTCCTCGCCGCCGCCCGCGAGCGGGGGCTTGCACTGCGGGACGCGCGGACTTTCCGAGGACTCGACTCACACATCAGAGTCGCAGTGCGCACCCCCGAGGAAAACGACCGGCTGCTCGCCGTTCTCGAGGAGGCCCTCGCCGATGGGTGATCGGACGGACGAACACGACACCGGGAGAAGGCCCGACGGTGGCGACCGCGACGATCGGCATCCGGGCGATAGCGATTCTCTCGTCGAGACGACCGTCCGTGAGGAGGTGCTTCGGGTTCGTCGACCGGGGACGCGGTGGCTCTCCTCGGGCCGGGGCGGTGGGTTTCGCGTCGCTAACGCGGCGTACAACTGCTCCGTTCCGACCGGCTTCGCCCGCACCGATCTCGACGCCTACGTCCTAGAGCGACGCCGGGATGCGAGCTTTCCCGAGCCGGGACCGGCGCTGTTGACCGGCCTCTCGCTACGTCATGCCCGCGGTGCTTGGAGCGCTTCGGTGGCCGCGATCGCTACCGCCGGGCTCTCGAACCCCGCGACGCTCCCGGTACCTGTCGGCGTCGGCGCCGAGAACGACGACTTCGACGCTGTCGACGCGGCCGGTAGCGGCGATCGTCGGCGCACTATCGGCACCGACAGCGAGGGCACCGAAGGCAGCGACGACGGAGCCGAAGACGGTGCTACCGACAGCCCGCCAACGGGAACAGTGAATCTGGTGGTCGTCACCGACCGCGCGCTCGACGACGCGGGTCTGGCGGCGCTGCTGGCGAGTAGCGTCGAGGCGAAGACCGCGACCTTGCTCGCGCTGACGGGTTTTTCGGGGACGACGAGCGATGCGATCGTCGTCGGCTGTGATCCCGAGGGCGAGCGCGCGGGCTTCGCCGGAAGCGCGACGCCGATCGGCACAGCGGCCCGGGCCTGTGTCAGGGACGCGGTTCGCGGAAGCCTCCGATCGCGCTATCCCGACGGGGAGGTCCCGCGGTCGGTCGGGGAGGCCGAATACGGCGTCCGGACGACGCGTTCGACCCGGTCGTTCCGTCCGTAGGATAATCATCCCTCTGCGATCGGCCCCCGTCCGACCGTAGACTGATACCGCCGGCCGTCGTGGCCCGGAGTATGCCCGACGACCACGACGTCGAATCCGACGACACCGACGAAACTAACGGAACCGACGTGCCTGACGATGACGAGAGTTCGACGACCGCCGAGGATCGACAGGACCTGAGGAGTCGACAGGCCGGGACGCCCGGCAAGGGTCGGGCCCCCGAAGCCCGGTCGATCGAGGCCAGTGCCCCCGAGGAGTTCGGCCTTCTGCAACTGTGGTGGGGCGATGGCAAGGGAAAGACCACGGCGGCGATGGGGATGGGCTTTCGCGCGGCGGGGCATGGTTACCGCGTTCACATGCTCCAGTTCCTCAAGGGCGGGGCCTCGAGCGTCGAGGACGTTCGCGGGGAGTACAACGCGATCGCCGCGATGCCGGGTTTCACCTACGAGAACTCCGGGCACTACGGCTGGCACGCCCTGCCCGACGAAAGCGAAGACGACGACCACGCCGCAAGCGCACGCGGCGGCTTCGAGCGCGCTTGTGAGCTGACCGACGCGGCGGGCAACGCCGATCTGAGTTCCCCAATCGTACTCGACGGCCCACCGGAAGACGGCGTTCACATGCTGATTCTCGACGAGCTCCTCTACGCCGCGAACCGCGAGTTGATCGATCCCGAGCGGGTGGTCGAGCTGATCGCCTCGAAACCCGACGGGCTGGAACTCGTGGCGACCGGCGGACATAGCGCGCCCGACTACCTGACCGAGCACGCTGACCTCATAACCGAAGTCGAGAAGGGAAAACACCCGATCGACGCCGGCCAGCGCGCCCGGAAGGGCACCGAGTACTGAGGCACTGGTTTCGGCCGGCAGTCAGCCCGAAAGCGATCGGTGCTTCTCTCCCGGCGTCGAACCGACCGCTACCGGATACCGAGTCCTCCCGGTCGGCTCCGTCGTCCGGAGCCGCCAGCGGGAATAGGGCCGTAGTAGTTATTGACGACCTCCCGTTTCCACCAGTTGCCGGTTTCCCGTCTCTCCTCAGGGGTGGTGTACTCGTAGCGATAGCGACGGACGCGGACGTGGGTCGGGGCCTCGCCGTCGAACGGGTCCTCCCGGAGCAAGTTTCGGATTTTCTCGTCGCCCTCTAAGAGCTTGCGGATAAAGGCAGGGAACCACTGGCGGCGGGGCCGGGGCGTCATGGCCGCGAACCACAGCTGCCAGTCGAGCCGCAGGTGGTAGGGGGCCCACTGTGGGGGCCGTCGTCCCGGGTCCGTCGGTTTCCCCTTACATTCGTAGGGCTCCCAGTCGGTCTTCTCGGTCAGTTCGTCGTCCTGGGTGCCCTCGATCACGAGTTCGTAGCGCTCGCGGGTAATCGATCCGAAGGCTCCATACGTGTTGACGAGATGCAGCGGATCGAAGCTCCGATTCATCGCCTGAGTGTCCGAGAGCATGTTCCTGACCGGCCAGTAGCTCAGTACGATCACCACTACCAGGACGCCGAGAACCGCTCCCTGGAGAGCGAGGCTCGGTGGCGTCGTCGCGACCGGCCCGACCTGCGCGGCCGACGCCGACGGCGTGGACCCGACCGGCAGGAGTGCTGCGAGCGGGGCGAGCAGTGCGTCCTCGAAGGTACTGATCGCGAGAACGATCGTGAGCGCGTTCAGCCACGCGAAGTTCCCGGTCAGGAGCAGCCAGCCCTGATAGCAAATCGTCACGAGCCCGGCGATAGCGGCGAGGGGCTGGGGAGCGAAATAAAAGAAGGGCACGACCAGCTCGACGACGTGGTGCACCCCGACGCTAGCTCTGTGGACCCGCTTCGGTAGCTTGTCGACGTACCAGCTGAGGGGATTGGGCATCGGCTGGGTCTCGTAGTGGTAATACAGGCAGGTGAGATCGCGCCAGCACGGATCGTTCCGGAGCTTGATGAGGCCCGCGCCGAACATCACTCTGAATAGCACCCACCGCAGCAGCCAGACCACGATGTCGGGTGGCGCGGTCCCGATCCCGCCGAGGAAGATCGCGAGAAAGCCCGTCTCCAATAAGAGGGTCTCCCACCCGAAGCTATAGAAGATCCGGCCGACGTTCACGAAGGAGAGATACAACAGCCACAGCAACCCCCAGACGACCATCGAAACAGGCGTGCCGAACAGCTCGGCGATCCCGCTGACCGCGAGTACGGACAGCCCGACGCCGAGCCAGGCAGCACTTCGAAGCGCCCGATCGCTCGACAGCCAGTAGAAGAGACTGGGTGCCTCGCGGAAAGGGATTCGGTCGGTGAACTCGGTAAAGGGAACGATACCGTCCTCGCCGAGCAAGGGGACGAACTGTTTCGCCGCGCCGAGAAAGGCGAGCAGATAGATGACCCCGAGCGCGCGCCGGAAGAGCAGGCGAACGACCCAGTACTCGCCGATGTCGATGACCATTCTGCGTTCGTGTTCGGTGCTACGACCTCGCTTTCGTTCCTAGCGATTCGGCCCAGGGCGCTTCGCGGTCGGTGGCGTAGCCATCGGTCCCGCTTTCGTCCTCACTTGGCGTCCGCTCCCGAGATTTCGAACGGCAGGGGTGACCAGTTACGGTCGAACAACTTTTCATCGTTTCCACTTTGCGGGCCGACAGCTGTCTACAATGATTTACAGCCGTCTATAACTGGCCTTCGCTCATGTTGAGCGGCTCGAACAGCGCCTCGAACTCGCCTGGGAGCTGCTCGCGCGCGTCGTCGAGTTCGCTGCCGCTGACGGCGTTACCGAGCACGGAGGTCACGCCGCGGACGTGCTGTTCGGCTTCGTCGGTATCGGCGACCGAGGAGCCCGTCTGTTCACGCTCGCGTTCGAAGACGCGCTCGACGAACTCCTCGACGGAGAACTCCTCTGCCTCCGTGCTCTCGCCGGTCAGCGTCTCGTCGAGCCGGGTGGGAAGCTGGGAGGCGACGTTCTCGGCCTCGCCTTCAGTGAGGCGCTGGCCGAGTACCGTAAGGGTCGCGTCGGTCGCTGCGTACGCTGCGTCGTCCGAGTCGAGTCCCGTGCGCCGCTCGACGGCGCTGATGAATTCCTCTTCTTGCATAGTCGAATTGAAGGTCGGGTTGCCTTCGGAGGCCTCGTCCGTCCGCCATCGGTTTCAGCGCAGGGCTTTCGCTCGCAGGCCACCGAGATCCCGTCACGCTCCGGGGCTCCCCTCATATTTCCATCGTCTCGAAAGTGTGTTCTCCCGAGGCACTCAGCCCGCCTGGTAGAGGCGCTCGCACTCGGTCGGGAGTTGGGTGCGGACGTCGTGCCAAACGTCGCCGTCGATGGCCTCGGCGAGGCTCTCGAGGACGGCCCGGACGTGCAGCCTTGCTCCGTCGGCGCTGAGGTCGGCCCGCTGCTCGCGTTCGCGCTCGCGTACCCGTTCGACGAACTCCTCGGATGGGAACTGTTCTGCCCCTTCGTCCTGGGAGCCGGTTAGGGCTGCCCCCGAGTTCTCGGGAAGAGGGCGGCGAGCTCTGTGGCCTGCCCGCGGGCGATCCGCTCGCCGAGCACCCGGAGGGTCGACTCCGTGGCCGCCATCGCCGCCTCTCGGGAATCGAGGTCCGCGCGCGATTCGACGGCGCTCAGGAACTACTGGTCGTCCATAATCGGTCGGTCGAGCGCGATCCGGTTCTGCGTTGGGCCTGCGAGAACAAGGTAGTTCGGCGGGTAGGGTGGACCGAGTGCCCCGCTCTACCCGAATTCGTCCCGGCCGAGCGAACCGAAACGGATAAGAACGGATCGTTCGAACTGCTGGTCGAAGCCGGGGTAGCCTAGCCTGGCCAAGGCGGTTGCCTCGAAAGCAACTGTCCTCACGGACTCGTGAGTTCAAATCTCACCCCCGGCGCTCCCTTTCCTGCTGTTGTTTTCGTAGCGTGACGGTCGAACGGTCCCGACGTGCAATCCGATCGACGGTAGCCCCCGGGGGACGGCGCTGTTCCGCGAGTTCGAGGGTTAAATCCGCCGGCGCTCCCGACCCTTCTGGGGGGGAAAAGATCTACGTGCTCGCCCGGTGACTGTATCGTCGATACATATCCTCTCGACCCCCCAATGACCGGTTAAACGCGGCCGGTTACGCCGGCTCGAGCGAACTACCCGGACCCGATTCGCCGCGCAGTTGACCCACTCGAACCCTCCCGGCCGCTCGGCGTCGATCGATCGCGCTCGCTCGGCCGGTCTCTCGCCGAGCGGTCGTTCACGACAGCGATCGATCCGGTATGTAATCGGGTGTTAAACGACTAACACTGTATGCACTTCCCACAACGAACTGTAACGACGCACAACGGCGATCGGGTTATAATACCTCGACCGTCGCTGGCCCGGCGTGGACAGCGACATGGTACGAGAGACACGACACACACGAAACGCGGACGACTCGCGGCTCCGATCGACGGCCTCACGGCGGACCGTGCTTCGCGGGACGCTCGCGGGAGCGCTCGCGATCGGGACGCCGGCACTGGCCGGCCGGGCGGCCGCGCACGGCAACGACGAGGTGAACGAAGGCGGTGACGGTCACAGGAACGATGAGGGTGGCGACGGCGAGAACCACGCCGACAACGGTGACGATAGCGACGACGGCGAGGACGACTTCGCGTCGGTAGTGTTCGAGAACCAGACGAGCGACGGGACGAGCGCCGTCGTCGAGTCGGTCACGATGCCCGACGGCGGGTTCATCTCGATTCACGACGAGCGGTTCGTCGCCGACGACGACACCGTTGCCGTCGGCCCCGGAAGCATCGTCGGGTACTCCGAGTACCTCGCTCCCGGCACGCACTCGAACGTAGTGGTCGAGCTGTTCGACGACTCCGCCCTCGATACCTCGTCGTACGAGGACGACAGCATCGACGAGCGCGTACAGACCCTGATCGCCCTTCCGCACAGGGACACAAACGATAACGAGGAATGGGACTTCTATCCCGGCGAAGCCGAGGCGGATGGCGCGTACAAGCAGGGGCCCCAATCGGACGATGACGTTCCCCTAGAGCGGATCATGGACACGGCGAAGATCACCGTCCCGACCAACGAGGACGACGAGCAGGGAGAGGAGGCTGACGGGCGCGAGGACGACGGTAGCGACGACGGCGACGGTCATAGCCACGACCATTCGGACGACGATGACTACGATCAAGACGGGGACGAGAGCCACGATCACGGGGACGACCACGCGGACGACGGCAGTCACAGTCATGACGGAGACGACGCCGGCTATCAGGAGAGCGACGACCATCACCACGGCTCCTGAGTGACCTCGTAGCCGAGCGCCCCTCCGTGGACTACCGAGCTATCCGTTTTTATTGCCCGGATAGGCATCAATAGCTACTACCGGCTACGTAGTCCGCGGGGCTCTTACCGTGTTTCCCATCGATGCGACGAGATCCGTCCGAGTCCGAACCGACGACGGAAAGAGCGCCTCGTTTTCGTCCCGATGCCCCGAACGGTTCGCTCTCGCTCAGGCGACGGCGCGGGCTTCGCCCTCGACTTCGAGGAGTTCCTTGTACCGGTTGCGGATCGTGACCTCGCTCACGTCCGCGACCTCGCTGACCTCGCTCTGGGTTACCCGTTGGTTGGTGAGCAACGCAGCGGCATAGACGGCCGCAGCGGCGAGTCCGACCGGGCTCTTCCCGCTGTGAGCACCCTCCCGTTTGGTGGTCTCTAAGAGCTCGCGGGCGCGCTGTTCGACCTCGTCGCTCACGGCCAGATCCGAGGCGAAGCGGCCGACGTAACTCGTCGGGTCAGCGGGCCTGATACCTAAGCCCAGTTCCCGGACGATATACCGGTAGGCGCGCTCGAACTCCATCTGGTTGATTCGACTCACTTCCGCGACCTCGTCGATGCTGCGGGGGACGCCGGCCTGCCGGGCCGCGGCGTGCAAGGAAGCCGTCGAAATCGCCTCGATCGACCGCCCCGGAAGGAGGTCCTCGTCGAGCGCGCGGCGATAGATCACGCTCGCGGTCTCCCGGACGTTCTCGGGCAGTCCGAGCGCCGAGGCCATCCGCTCGATCTCGCCCAAGGCCTGCTTGAGATTTCTCTCCTTTGCGTCCCGCGTCCGGAACCGTTCGTCCCAGGTCCGGAGCCGCTGCATCTTCGCGCGCTGGCGGGAACTGAGCGTGTTGCCATACGCGTCCTTATCGCGCCAGTCGATGTTCGTTGAGAGGCCTTGATCGTGCATCATCTTCGTCGTGGGCGCTCCCACGCGCGATTTCTCGTCTTTCTCGCTGGAGTCGAACGCGCGCCACTCCGGGCCGCGATCGACCGAGCCCTCGTCGACGACCAAGCCGCAGTCCTCACAGATCGTCTCGCCGTGCTCGGCGTCGCTCACCAGGCGGCCGCCACACTCCGGACAGGTAACCTCCGACTCCGCCTGATCGGTGCGCTCATCCTTGCTTTGCTCGTGCTTGTCGATGCGCCCTGATCGCGTTCTGAATCGAGTGTCTGTCATGATGTCGTCACCGTTCGAGGCAGGGGTCTGACTCTAGGGCGGAGCGAACCGAAAAACCCGAGAGCCACGCTTCGTACCGAGTAAAACGATCGTATCCCACTTAAATGCTTCGTCGTTTTCTCCCGCCGTTTCGGAGGCGATCCGGTCGGAATCCTGTCACTGCGAGTGCCCCCGCTAGCAGGCCCCCCTTGTCGCGGCGTCAGGCCGGTCGTTTCCTTCCCCGAAGCGGGCCGCTCGGGGGGACCCGACCGGCCGGTACGTACCCGCTCGTCCGCTGGCCTACCCGCGCCGTTTCGATCCTCGCTTACGCTTCGGGGACCCCCCGGGTAGGGATGTCGCTTTCCCATGCAGGCAGCACGGACAAGCGATCGGAGTCCGGTTTCGGTGATACGCCACGGGAGGTGACCGACGCCCGGGTGGACGGAACCGTCGTGACGAGCGAGAGCGAGGCCACCAGTACGGTCACGCGCGCCGAGGACGGCACTGCCGACGCCGACCCTTACCCGGGAAGGGGAGAAGGGAAGAAGGGGACGCCGAGACCGACCAGGAGGTCGAGGACGCAGCCGAACGCGAGCGGGCCGCTCGCAACTCGGTGAATCCCGATGCTCACCGCGACGAGGAACCGTTCAACAGCTGACCGGTTCCCGGGGAATTCCTGGTTCGTTCCCCGCCCGGCTCGATCGCGGCGCTCGACTCTGGTTTCCTGTTAGTCGGCGATGTCCTCGGATTCGCGTTCGTCGAGCGTTCCGAGGTCCCGCTCGGGGTTCGCCTCACCCATGCCGCCCGCTTCGCCGGTGATCTCGCCGTGGACGGCTTCCCTGACTTCCTCCGGCGAGCCGTACTCCTCGCCCGCCAGCCGGTCGAAGACGCTGCCCAGTGACTCGGTCTCGTTTGCCATCTCTAGTTCCTGGTCGGCGTACTCCATTGCGAGGTCCTCGCTCGCGACGGGATATTCGATGTCGTCGAAATAGCCATCCAGTTCCCGGGCGGCGTCCTCGGCGCTTTTCGCGCGCTCGCGTCGCCGCCGTCCGGCGGCCTCGGTGACGTTCTCTTCGCCCTCGCTTACCGTCCGGTTGTCCGTGTTCGGTCTCTCGCCAGCCATTACTCCACCCGTGTGCCGGCACTCACAAAACGGTGGTGCTGGCATACCCTCGACCGGAACGGTTCCTATCGTTCGGCCGTTCGACTGTCCCTGTCCGACCGCCTTCGGTGTTCGACCGTCCCGACTGCCGCCGTCCCGATCGAAATACGAACGCGGGCCGAGAGCAGCGATAGGTTCGAGAGCACTGAGGAGATTCTCCCCTGTCTCCTCGACGTGGCGTTTATCGACGTGTAGGCCCTCCACTGGGCTATGTGTGGCCGCTATACGATCTTCATGGTCGATACGGACTTCGAGGAACGCTTCGGAGTAGTTCCTCAGGGATTCCTCGACCCCCGATACAACGCCGCGCCGAGCCAGGATCTCCCGGTGATCCGTAACGACTCGCCGACCGAGATCACCCGTCTGCGCTGGGGGCTGATCCCGGAGTGGGCCGACGAGGAGAGCACCGACTTCATTAACGCCCGCGCCGAGACGCTGGGCGAGAAACGCAGTTTCGCCGAGCCTTTCGAGCAGCGGCGCTGTCTCGTGCTCGCGGACGGGTTCTACGAGTGGGCCGAGACCGGCGAGGGCAAACAGCCCTACCGGATCACCACAGCGAAAGAGGAGCCGTTCTGTATAGCCGGTCTCTGGGAACGCTGGACGCCGCCGGATGCTCAGAGCGATCTCGCTGCCTTCGCCGATAGCGGCGGCGACAACGCCGGCTCCGTGGGCGAGCCCGAGCCCATCGAGACCTACACGATCGTGACGACCGACGCGAACGAGGCGGTAGGCGATCTCCACCACCGAATGCCGGTCGTCCTCCCGCGAGAGGAAGAACGGCGCTGGCTCGAAGACGACGCCGAGGACGTTGTGGACCTGCTGGCTCCCTACCCGGGCGGGATGCAGGCCTACCCGGTCTCACGGGCAGTGAACGACCCATCGAACGACGCTCCTGGAGTGATCACCGAGGTCGACCCCGAGAGCGAAACTGGAACCGGGGCCGAAGCCGACTGACCGTCCG
>PXRA01000031.1:0-920 GCA_003021725.1 Halobacteriales archaeon QH_8_64_26 | reverse complement strand
TCCCTCGCGCATGCAGGCCCGGTCGTTATATCGATGGCGACCCTCTGATTTGATATGGACCACGACACCTTTATCGGTAAGGTACAGCAGCGTGCGGACCTCTCGAATCGCGGCGAGGCCGATACGGCTACGCGAGCTACCCTCACGACGCTCGGCGAGCGCATTCAGGGGGGCGAAGCCGACGATCTGGCCGCCCAGCTTCCCGTCGAGATCGATCGCTACCTGGAGGAAGCCGAGTCCGGCCAGCGCTTCGACTTCGAGGAGTTCGCCGCCCGCGTCGCCGATCGCGTCGAACTCGATTCACTGGCCGATCGGCCCGGCCAGCTCGCCCAGGCCGTTATGAGCGTCGTTGCCGATGCGACCGGCACCGGCGAGCTACAGGACGTTGTCACCCACCTCCCCCAGGGCGAGGGCTACGGTCGTCTACTCGATTTCGCCGAGGAGGAACCGGAGATCGACGAGGAAGAAGTGCCCGAGCGCGACTGATCGCGCGGACGCTCTTCTATCGAGCGATCGATCCACGGCCCGGTACTCCGGAAGCCGGACGAACTGTAGTCCGCCCTTCGCTCACCGCTCGGCCGAACTCGATCGCCTATCAGTCCTCACTTACTGAAGGGGTTGTACCGGCCGTTGATATCCCACTCGTGGATACAGTAGGGATCGGCCGGCGAGTCGCTTGCGATCAGCCAGCCCTCGGCCTCCTCGTCCCAGACGTCCCGTCGACCACAGCGCCCGCACTCGCGTTCCCGAGGCGGGACGATGGTTCGGTATGTCATACCCGTCCTACCCGTCCGTGGCCCATGAACACCTCGCTCCCGTCCTCAGTCGTCCTGCCGAGACCAGGGGGCTCGCAAGCGCGTTGCCTTTGTGTCCGGGTCGAGAGGATTTCGGTATGAGACGACATGAGTAGTCCGGAGGCC
>PXRA01000030.1:1865-27403 GCA_003021725.1 Halobacteriales archaeon QH_8_64_26 | reverse complement strand
AGTTCGACGCTGTCTGCGTTCGGCGCGGGCCGCCGGTAGAGGTCGCGCCGCCCATCGTGGTGGACGATCACGACGAGGCGCTCCTCGCCGTCGAGTTCGGGTTCGAACTTGTGATCGACCCCGGGCACGTCGGTCTCGTAGACCGTCACATTCTGGGCGGAGGACCGGCGCGGTAATAGGGCGTCCGTGTCCCGATTCGGGACTCGCCACGCTGCCTTCTCGTCATCATCTCTCGGCTACCCCGTGGCGACGTCGAACTGGCCGATGCCCTCGTCGGTGCCGGTGATCAGGAGGTCGTCGCCGGCTTCGAGGACGAAGTCGGGATCGAGTTCGGTGAAGCTCTCCCCATCGCGTTCGACCGCGATCACGGTCACGCCGGTCTCGGCGCGCACGTCGGCTTCGGCCAAGCTCCGGCCCGCGAGCTTCGGGGCCTGGGTGCGGACGATCTCGACCTGAGCGGCCGGCGAGATGAACTCCTCGCTTTCGAGGATCGTCGAGGCGAGCATTCGGCCCGAGACGGTCGCGAGCGCGAGGACGTAGTCCGCCCCGGCCTGGTAGAGCTTGCCGACGTTGCCGGTCTCCTGGGCGCGGGCGACGATCCCGATTTCGGAATCGAGTTCGCGGGCGACCAGCGTCGCGAAGACCGTCGTCGTATCGTCGGGCAACGCGAGTACGAGCGTTGTGGCCTCGGCGATGCCGGCCTCCCGCAGGGTTTCGGGATCGGTCGCGTCGCCGATCACGTCCGCAGTCGGGCGGTCCTCTAGGTCGACCACGGTGTAGGGGACGTCCGCGGCCGCGAGTTCGCTCGCCGCGGTCGATCCTACGCGGCCGTAGCCGGCGACGATCACCGAGCCGCTCTCGTGGCGACGCGCCTCCGCTCTCGTGAGCTCCTTGAGCGCTTCGAGCTGGGTGTCGTGGCCGGCAACTAACAGGATCGTGCTGCCGTCTATGGTCGCGTCGGGCGAGGGCGGGCTCTCGAAGGCCCCGCGGAACCACGCCCCGATGACGTTCGCGCCCGTGCGCTCGCCGACCTGGCTTTCGGCCAGGGTCGTCCCGACGAGTTCGCTGCCCCGATGGACCGGGAACTCGATGATCTCGAAGTCCTCGCTGATCTCGACGGCCCCGGCCAGCTCCTGGGAGAGGCCCGCGAGCACCTTCGCGGCGAGACTTTCGCCCACCAACTGGCGCGGCGAGAGCACCGTATCCGCGCCCGCCAGCCGGTGGTACTCGGCGCTTCCGGGGTCCTCGACGACGCTTATGACCTGTGTGTCCGGGGCCGCTTTGCGAGCGGCGAGCACGATGCTCGCATCGATCTCGTCGGAGGCATCGGCGACCACCGCCGTCGCCTCAGGGGCACACGCTCGGTTCAAGGCGTCGGCCGATTCGGGATCGGCGTGGATCACCGTGTAGTCGGCGTCGTACAGGTCCGCCGCGGTCTCCCGGTCGGGTTCGACGAGAACGTGTTCGACCTCCCGGTTGTCGAGTTCGGCGACGAGGGTTTCCCCGCGGGCAGTGTACGTACAGATCACGACGTGATCCGTGAGATCCTCGATTTCGGTCGGCGGCGTCGTTCTAAGGGTCTCTTCGAGCAGCGGGAAGACCAGCGCCGGGAGTGCGAGGAATATCAGCGCAACGCCGGTGAGGTCCATGATTATGACCAATAGGTTGAGCTCCGGGCTCATCCAGGCCGCGTCCGAACCGAAGCCCGTTGTCGTGAAGGTCTCGACGACGACCTGCAGGGAGTGCAGGAAGGTCTCGGGTTCGTCCTCGAAGGCACTCATCGCGTAGTCATAGACCACCGCGTATCCGAGCATCAGGAAGGCCAGAACGACCGCGGAGTACGCCGTTCGCCGACGCCAGGTGTCCATTCGGGCCTATATCACCGAATAACGCCCATAACGGGTTCGGTTCAGCGATCGAGGAACGCAGTTATCGCTCCATCGAAGGCCGAGGGCCGTTCCTCATAGCCACCGTGGCCGACCCCCTCGATCAACTCCAGGCGGCTCTCGGGAATCCCCTCGGCGGTCGTTTCGAGGATGGCAGGCGGGAACAGCCGGTCCTCGCGCCCGCCGATCACGAGCGTCGGGACGTCGATCTCCCTTAGCGAATCGCTCGCGTCGTGGTCGAGACAGGCTTCCAGCGACGTCACGATGTCGGCCTCGGAGGCCGGCGTCGGAACGAACGGTCGGCCGGCGCGCAGGAGTGGCGGGTAGAGCCACCGCCGGTAGCCGGTGTAACTCGCGGGAATCGTATCGCGAAACACGTCGAACCAGTTTCCCCGAACGGCCCAATCGCGCCAGCGGCCGAGCCTCTCCCGTCCGCACTCGCCGAGGCAGTGTCCCGCGACCGAACAGACCAGCCGGGAGACACACTCGAACTCCGCGGCGAGGTGCTGGGCGATCAGCCCGCCCATCGAGATCCCCAGACAAGGTACTCGATCGTAGCCGAGCGCGTCGATCGCCGTCGCGTAGTCGGCGGCCATCTCCCGGGTACTGTAGCCCGCCGGCAGGCCGTGCGGTCGTCCGAGCACGTAGACCGTGTACTCGCTCCCGTATCGCCGGAAGTAGTACCCTTCGAGCAGCCATGCCCGTGCTCGCGAGAGGCCGAGCGGCGAAAAGGCATCGCTCACCCCGGGGAAAACGACGAGCGGTTTCGACCCGTTTCCGACCCGGTAGTAGGGATGTCGCCCGCGGAGGTACCCCTTCTCCGGCGAGCGTTCGGTGGCCCACGGTGCCATCCCCCGAACCGAGGAGACGGTCGTATAAACGCCCCGCGTTCCCGGTCGACTTCGCTTCGCTCCCCCGACTTCGATCGAGGGGTTCGATGGGAAGGTTCGACCGGACGGGGGCCTTACCGCCGATAGCCGAAAGGAAAGGTATCGACCGGTCGGGACGTTCCCTCCTCGTTCGACTCGATGCCCGAATCGAGGTCGTGACCGGTCGCGATAGCGTGATCGATCATGAGCGCCGAGGGGTCCTCGTGGTCGGCACTGCGGATCCGCCACCCACACTCCAGACAGTACCGAACCGAACGCTCCATTAGCGGTCGGTATCGACCGGGCCGTGTTAACGCTGTCGCGCGCATGAGCATCCCGTGACCGACCTCGGGCATCACTGACCGCTCGGACGGGAAACGGCGATCGTTCCCGGATGCAGGCTACTGGGTGAGCTCCGACTCCTCGCTCGGGACCGATGCGTTCATGCCGACAGTGTTGGTGACGACCGCTTCGTGCGCTCGTCGGAGCTGCTCGGAGAGCGCCTGGTGGGAGATATCGAGTTCGGCGGCGAGTTCCTGGGCGGTGATCCGCCGGGGAATGTCGTAATAGCCCGCTTCGAGCGCGACCGTCAGCGCACGATGCTGTTTCTCGGTGAGCCCGTGGGCACCTAACTCCCCCTCGCGTTGGTCGTAGATCCGCTGGGCGTCGAAGCTTACGTCGGCCTCGGTGAAGTGATCCTGTGCGCGCCTGATCGCGTCGCGTTCGAGAAAGAGGAACTCGAGTTCCCAGACGTCCGCCGAGCCCGTCGCTTCCAGTAGAACGGCCTCTTCCTCGACGATGGTGCGAACGAGCGTCTCGATCCGATCGACCCAGTCCATCTGATAGAGCAACCGATCGCCCAGATCGGTCACGAGTGCCGCGTTCTCGACGCTGGAATCGGCCGCGAGCGCGTCCTCGAAGGCCTCACGCTCGACGCCGGCGACCCAGAGAAAGGGCATGACGCGCTCCGTGTCCTGTGCGACGACGCGTTCGAGCCGAAAGGTGACCTTCCCGAGGGTCTCCGAAGCCCCTCGGAGCGCGAACTCCTCGGCCGGCACTCGAGCCTCGACGATAGTTCCCATTCGTACCGTGCGTTTCGCCTCGGTATACATAACCTACCGCTTTCTAACCGTCCGATCGTCGGGCGTCGGCGATCGATCGCCAGTTCAACTGCTTCCTCTCGGTCGCTTTCTCCTCGATCGGGTTCGGGTTCCGACTCGGACGTGGGCGTTGGGCCCCCGGGTCCGAAGCGCGGTCGCCGCGACGATCCCCGGAACCAGGAAGACACAGGTACAAGCCCGCGTCGGACTCAGAGAGGCTATGGACTACCGTATTCCACGACGGAGCGCGGGTGCTTTCGAGATCGATCGCGGCGAGACCGTCGGCGTGGCCACACCTGAGGGACGACAGATCGCCGATCTCGTCGCCTTTGCCCGGACGAATCCCGCCGAGCGCTTCGCCCAGTCCTACACCCGCGATCTCAACGGAAAAATTCGGATCACGACCGGCGACGATCTCTATACCACCGCCGGCGAATCGATTCTGCAGATCGTGGCCGACGACTGTGGGGTTCACGACATCCTCTTTGGCCCCTGTACGGAGTGGATGCTCACCGACCGTCCCCACGCGGAGGGGGTTCAAGACGAGCCGGGGGGCTGTCGTGAGAACCTCGGGCTTGCAATGGAAGCGATCGGGCTCGACGAGCCAGTTCCGGACGCGATGAACGTCTTCCAGCACTCGACGATTACCGATCAGACGTACTTCGACGTGCGCGAGAGCCCCGCCGAGCCCGGCGATACGATCACTTTCGAGGCCACCCAGGACGCGATCATCGCGGTCGCGGCCTGCTCAGCGAAGGGGCTTGCCAGTGGCTCGACATTAGGGCCGATCGATCTCTCCGTCCCTGACGGAACGGTAGTTCAGGAGGCGAGCGTACAGGAGGAGTGACCGCCGACCTATCGGGTGAGTGACGCCCTCCTTCCGGACCGAATAGGCGTCGACGAAGCGTCCATCTCTCGGCTGGTATCGCCGGGAAACCACCGGAACGAGGTCGATCGATAGCCAGGCACCTGCAGGCCAAACGTCCACGGCCACGAGGCGAGGATAGCAGGTAGAATGCAACGCTCGGAATCGAGCGAACTCTGGACGAAAGCCGGCCTCCAGGACGCCCTCGCGCGCGACGAACTGGCCGACTGGAAGGCGACGCGCTACGAGACCTTTCGGGAAACAATGACCGACGAGAACGCCCCGTATCCCTGTTACTTCGCGGTCGAAGCCGAGGAACAGGGGCTTTTCCGCTATACCTTCCCCGGAGCGCCCGAGGACCCTGCTGCCCGATCACGGCTCGTGAGTGCGCTCGAAGCCTATCTCGCTGACTACGAGTCGATCGGGGATATCTCCTCGCTGGTCGTCCTGTTCGAACCGCCTTCCGGCGAGAGGAGGGCGGGTGCGGGTGAGGACGAGAATGAAAGCGAGGACGGACAGTCCGCCGAGACCTACAAGCGCCAGTTCTGGGACGTGCTTCGCTATCTCGGCGACCACGATCCCGAACCCTGGCCCCGGACGGTCCCGACCGATCCGAATCACCCGAAGTGGCGCTACTGCTTCGCGGGCGAACCCCTCTTCTTCGTCGCCCGGGCTCCCTTCTACGAGGGCCGCCGCAGTCGGCATACCCCACACGGCCTAGAGATCACGATCCAGCCTGCGGGGGTCTTCGAGGGGCTCTCGGGGATGTCCGAGGAGGGCCAGTACGCACGCAGCGTCATTCGCGATCGCCTCGCCGAGTACGACTCCGTTCCTTCCCACCCCGACTCGGGGGATTACTCCGATCCGCGTCGCCACGAATGGAAGCAGTACATGCTTCCGGAGACCAACGCCGAGAGCGTCGCCCGGTGCCCGCTGCCGGAGCGCTCGCGACGGTAGGCAGGCCGACACGTTGGGGCTATGGCGGGTTCGAGCCCGCAACTATTACCTATGGGCAAACGGGACTCAGGGTTGTGATCCCGCTGTTCTGTGAGTTCGCCGGCAAGCGCGTCGTGATACTCGGAGGCGGTAGGGTCGCACTGCGGAAGGCCCGCCGCTTCGCCCCCGAAGCCGACCTCTCGGTTCACGCCCCCGAACTGCGGGCGGGCTTCGAGGGACTTCCCTGCGAGGTGGTCCGCGAGCGCGTCGACGCCAGCCGCGCGCGAGAACTGCTCGACGGCGCTTTCCTCGCCGTCGTCGCGACCGACGACGCCGATCGCAACGCCCAGTTCACCCGGGTCGCCCGCGAGAGGGGTTGTCTGGTGAACCGGACCGATCGGCCCGAAAACGACGGGGATGCCGGCACCAAGGACGATACCGACGGCAGCACCACGCCCGGCCGGGACGCCACACCTCAGGGGAACGTCGATACGGGCAAGACGGATGGAACGGACGGGGGCGACATCGTGACGAGCGACGAATCGGTGACCGGAGACGTGATCGTCCCGAGCACGATCGAGTCCGGTTCGGTCACGGCCGCGATCTCGACCAGCGGATCGAGCCCGGCGATGGCGAAGTACCTGCGCCGCCAGCTCGAACCCCGCCTCGAGGAGGCCGCGCCGATGGTCCGGATCCAGCGCGACCTCCGAGGGGAGTTGAAGCGCACGGTCGAGGGAAGCGAGAAGCGCCGCGAGCGGCTGTGGGCGGTCATCGAGAGCGAGACGGTGTGGGAGGCACTCGCCGCCGGCGAGAACGAGCGAGCACGACGCCTCGCACGCGAGCAGGCCGGACTCCGAGCCGGAAACGAGTGAGAGAGCGGCGTCGCTAGTAGCGCCCCGGGGGGACCGGCGAACCGCCGGACGGCAATCGAATCACCCCTTACCCTGCAGGCCGATCGGTTAATAAGTTCCCCCATCGATCGTTAGCCCGGAGCCAAGAGATGTTCTTCCACGACGAACCACTCCAGTACGAGGTCGAAGTCCACGAGCCCGATCCCGAGTTCGCGAAACTGCTCCAGCAGGCCATCGGTGGCGCGGAAGGCGAGATGCGCGTCTCCCTGCAGTACATGTTCCAGGCCTTCGGCGTTCCCCG
Source organism: Halobacteriales archaeon QH_8_64_26 (assembly GCA_003021725.1). Lineage (GTDB taxonomy): Archaea > Halobacteriota > Halobacteria > Halobacteriales > Halococcaceae > PXQR01. Next base: position 20,595 of record PXRA01000030.1, on the reverse strand, counting down.
AGAGGACTCGGAGTATCGCGAGCTACTGATGGAGACCGCCGCGGAGGAACTCGGCCATATCGAGATGCTCGCAACCGCCGTCAGCAAGAACCTCCAGGGCGCACGCGAGGCACAGATCAGGGACGCACGCGACGATCCCGTTATCGACGCGATGCTCGGCAGCGGCCAACCCCGGCAGGCGCTCTCGGCGGGCTTACACGCGATGCCGGTCAACGCCAATGGCACGCCCTTCGATGGCAGCCTGATCGCCGCCCCCGGCAATCTCGCCGCGAGCATGTACGCCAACATCCATGCCGAATCGAGCGGCCGACTGCTCGCCACCCGACTGTATGAGTTCACCGACGATCCCGGGATGAAGGACATGCTCGAGTACCTGATCGCCCGGGATACGATGCACCAGAACCAGTGGCACGCCGCGCTCGACGCGATCGGCGAGCATCGTCCCGTGCCGGCGAGTTTCGACCAGGAGAAGGAAAACCAGGACTACAACTACCAGTTCATGTCCACGTTCCGCGAGCAGCGCGAGGACCCCGAGCGGCGCTGGACCGAGGGCGAGTCGCCCGACAGGAAGGGTGAGTTTTCCTTTGGCTACCAGCCGGGCAACGATACCCCCGATCTCGACGAGATGATCGACGAGATGTACAACGACGCGAACTGAGGTCGAACCACCGCTCGGTTCGCGCTCGGCGTTCGGAGTCGCTTTGGCCCTTACAGCCCATCCAGTTCGCTCGGTCCGTCGTCTCGAAGGGGTCGGAGGTTAGGGGCCGCCGAGACTGAGGGAACCGTCGGCCTCGGGGTCGGGCGCGATCTCCTTGCCGGTCTCCCGATCGAGGACGTGGATCACGCCCGCTCCCTTCTTCGCTGGACAGACTTCGGCCGCTTCGACGTTTTCGTTGAGTTCTTCCTCGCCGATGAAGTAGGACTTCGGGCTCGCGAGTCCGGTCGAGAGATCCATCTCCCAGTTCTCGGCCGCCGCGGCACACTTCCCGGCACCGAAACAGCGACTGCCCTCGAAGACGATCTCGTATGGTTTCTCGGCGATCGGCGGTTCCTCGGGCTGAGGACCGGAGGACTCCGACCTGCTTCCTTCCTCGTCGGTACCGGTCACGCGGACTCCTCCGGGGTGAACTCGGCGAGGCTATCGAGGCGCGCGGCGGCCTCGCCGTTCCCGATGACTTCGCGTGCACGGTCGAGGCCACCCTCGATCGTTTCGGCCCCGCCCCCGGCGTAGATCCTGAACGCGGCGTTGAGCGCGATCGCGTCGGCGAAGGCACCCTCTCGCTCGCCACGGAGTATCGCTTCGGTGATCCCCGCCGAATCGCTTTCGACGCTCTCGACGGCGAGATCGTCCTCCTCGATGTCCATCCCGTAGGCCGCGGTCTCGATCTCGTAGTCGGTGAGCGAACCCGCCGTGACGCCCTCGGCGTCCTCGTCCCCCTCGATCGGATCGTCGGGGTCGGCCCGCCACTCGGCGACTTTCGTATAGCCCGGCCTGATGTCGTCGTAGCCCTCCAGGCCCTGGAACATACAGACGCGCTCGAATTCGGAGTTCTCGCTGCGCGCGAGCGTGTCGATCACCCGTTCGGCGAAGGTGAGGTGATAGAAACTGCCCAGGTGGACCGACGCGCCCGCGGGGTTCAGAAGCGTCTCGATCGTATTGATATAGGTCCGAACGCCCATCCGCTCGCGCCGGTCGAGCAGCGCGTCGATCGCCGGGGCGAATCGAGGCTGGTAGTAGAAGCCAAACCCCACCTCGTCGACCATCCGGGCGCTGTCGACGGGCTCGAGGTCGGTCGGGACACCCAGTTCATCCAAGACGTGCTTGTATGCAGCGGCGTGGTGGGTCGGCACGCGATCGCCGCTGTGAGTAGTTACAGGGACGCCCGCCGCCGCGGAGACCAGCCCCGCCCCCACCCCCAAGAGGGCGCTGTCGCGTTTCCCGTCGTAGTTCGCCCCGCAGTCGACGGGGTCGGCCTCGGGGGTCGCGACCGTCGTGCGTCCGCGGGTCGCTTCAAGGAAGGCCGCGAGTTCCTCGGGGGTGTTTCGCTTCCAGCGATTGGCGAGCCAGAACGCTCCAAGCGTCGTGGGGTCGGGCTCGCTATCGAGGATCCGTTCCATTGCCCCTTGGGCCTGCGGGCCGGTCATGTCCTCGGCGCTTTTCGGGCCGGAGCCAACCACCTCGGTCATGAGCTGTTCGAGCGATACGTCGCGCTCGGAATCCGAATCGAGTGTGGTCATATATCAGAAACACCTCCTTCCTGTTTGTCGGTGTCGAAGTGCGGCCGGTACCGACGACCGGGTCCTCATAGTCGATCGTCACTCCTCCGCGCCGCCGTCGGGCATCGCTTCGGCGAGCGACCCGACCGGCGGCGAGCCCCGAAGCGAGTCCAGCACCTCCTCGCGGACCGCGACGACGTCGCCGATCACGGTCGCCGCGGGCGGGGAGACGCCGACCCGCTTCGCTTCCTCGGGCAGGGTTTCGAGCGTCCCGGTGGCGGTGTATTCCTCGTTGTGGGTTGCCCGTTCGATCATCGCCGCGGGCGTCTCGGGGGCGACGCCGCCCTCCGTTAGTGCCGCCGCGTAGTCGGGTAGCCGATGGACGCCCATCAGGACGACCAGCGTCCCCCCGGAATCGACGGTTCGGGCGAGGGCGTCCCAATCGAGGGCGCTTTCGTTCTTCGATGGATTCTCGTGGCCCGTGATCACGGTGAGCGAGGAGGCGTGCTCACGGTGGGTGAGGGGCACTCCCGATACTTCGGGGGCGGCCATCGCACTCGATATTCCCGGCACAGTCTCGAATTCGATGCCTTCGCTCGCGAGATACTGAGCTTCCTCGCCCCCGCGGCCGAAGATCGTCGGATCGCCACACTTCAAGCGAACTACTTGCTGGCCGCGTTTCGCCCGTCGGACCATCCCCCGGTTGATGTCGGCCTGGGTGGTGCGTTCCCTGTCAGGGCCGGGTCGCTTGCCCACATCGACGATCTCGACGGAGTCGGGCAAGTCATCCAAGATCGCCTCGCTCACCAGCGCATCGGTGAGCACCGCATCGGCCTCCCGGAGCAGTCGGTAGGCTTTGACCGTCAGTAGATCGGGGTCGCCCGGTCCCGCGCCGACGAGGGCAACCGTTCCATAACGAGCGGACGGATCGCTCATCGATCCCTACCGCCCTGGCTCGAAGCGGTCTCGGCCGTCGTTCGATCGCCGTTTTCGTCTCTCTCGTTGAGATCTCGGAGTTTCGCGCGGAGATAGCGGGCTCGGTAGTGGTTCCGCGGATCGCTCACCTCGCCAGGGCGGACTGACTCTACGTTCTCGCGCTCGGTGAGACCGGCGAGGATCGCATCGAGGTCCTCGCGATCGGTTTCGGTCAGCGCAGTGTACTCGGTTTCCTCACCCTGGGTTCGGTCTCCATCGCTCTCGGTTTCTTCGCGTTCGGCGAGAGCGAACTCCCGGGCCGCGGCGATGAACAGCGAACACGGCTCGCGACAGGGAACCTCCCCGTCGCCGGGCGGTGCGTCGATCTCCCGGCCCTCGCCGCTCGCCTCCTCGCTCCCTCCGTCGCTGTCGGTCTCGCCGGACTCCCAGACGCGCCGTTTCAGACAGACGTCGTCGGTACAACACGCTTCGACCGCCCGATCGAGTGCTTTCCCCTCTAACTCGTCGACCGGGTCGTACATACCGGTCTGCCGGGCGGCGGTCTCGGCGTAGTGAGTGACGTCGAGGGTCCCGCGCTGCTCGCGGTACCAGTTCGTGATGCTCGCCGGATAGAACCCCGAGACTGCCCGATAGAGGTCCCGGTCGTCGAGCCCGACGAGTCGCCACCCGCGAGCGAGCGTCGGCGCGCTCTTCAGCGGTCGGTACTGGCCCTCGTCGTCGAACCGAGCGATCTCTCGTGTGTCGTACGGATCGGTGTGCCTATCGAGCGAAGCGGCGTCGGCGTGTTCGTCGGCCGCGTGGCGCAGTTCGTAGGTCCGCCCGTCGCCGGTGCTGCTCCTCTCTTCGGCACCGGCCTCTCTCTCGGCGCTGACGAGGAGTTCCCCCCAGAAAGCCGCCCCGTCCGCGTCGATCCCGCCTTCGATTCGCCCGAGGAAGGTCTCGCGGGCGGCTCGGACCTCGCTTTCGGGTTCGCTCGTCTCGGTGTCACCACCGTCCTTATCACGGCCGGGCGACCGGCTGCCGGACCCGGATGACCGGTTGTCGACGTCAGCGGGGCTCGCGAACGCTTCGCGAGCGCGTTCGGCGATCACGCCCGCGAAGGAGGGGTCGGTCCCGACCGCGCCGGCGTAGTGGATCTCCCGTCCCTCGACGGTGCTCGGGTTCTCGTAGTCGGGAAATTCGCCGGCCAATCCCAGTAGTCCGGGGATCTCCTCGCGGGTGTGAAAGCCGTCGGCGATGAAGAGAGGAACCGCGACGATGCCTTGGGTATCGAAGCGTTCGCAAACGTTCTCGACGAACGGTTCCTGATCCATGAACAGCGCCTCGACCGCGGCGAACCGGCCTCGCTCGCGGATGCGGGCGGCGTGATCGCGGGTTGCCTTCGCGCTTTTGGGGTTGCGCTCGGTCCCGTGACCGATCACAGCGAGCCCAGTTCCGGGGCCGGCGGCGGGATCGCCGGTGATCCGCTCGGCGCGCGCGACGATGGCGTCGGTCATCGAGGGATGGGTGCCGACGGGATCGGTGTACCAGACCCGCTTTGGAGCGTCGAGTCCGTCCGCAGCGTCGCTACTGGGAGCACTGCTTTCCTCGCCGTTCTCACCGCCGGCGAGGCGTAGCTCCCTCGGGAGCACCCGGTCGGTAAAGTAGCCCTCGCTGGTAAAGAGGGGGACGACGATCACGTCCTCCGCCTCGACGGTCCGAAGTGCGTTCCGGAGGGAGGGCTCTTCCTTCCAGAACGCCTCGCGGACCTCGGCGAACTCGCCGTCCTCGCGGATGGGGGCGGCGTGGTCGTAGACGGGCGCGCTCGAGTCGGGATTGAGGTGTGAGCCGTGTCCACAGATCACGAGTGCCGCGTCGATCGATTCGGGGCGTTGGGCGGAACTTCCTGTCCGGGAACGGCTCGCGTTCATTCAGTCCTCCCCTGTCGCGGGCGCTGTGTCTTCGGGACTTCCCTCGCGTTCCGCGCGATTTCGCTCGCGCTGCTCGGAGAGGTGTTCCCAGACTTCCGCACAGCCACAACCGTCCTCGACGCCCTGGAGGTGCTCCTGGTCGGAGCGCTCCGAGCGGGGCGATCGATCGGAATCGTCGGTCTCGTCGTCCCGGTTCGACGCCAGCCCACCGGTAGAGATAGGTTCCCCCGGTGCCGGGTCGGTGCTATCTGGCATCGATCCCACGTAACTGGTGGGGTCGGATAAGGCGCGTCGCCGGAGTAATCCTTTCCCCGGGTCGGAACTATCGGAGATCGGTTCCGCTACCTGGAACGCCTCGATCGGATCTATCCGCGTGCCTTCCTGCGATTAAGCTCGTGCGACGCGTCACCGGAGCGGAGCCGCAAACGGACGACCATCGACCGACGCTCTCAGGTAGCCCGACCGATAGACGACGACCGTGACGATCGAGGTTCACACGCTCGACGACGGGGCGTGGATCAGCGTGAATAACGAACGGCGGATCAGCGTCAGCCAGCTCTGGCGGCTCGCTACCCACGATTTCTGCCCGTGTGAGGAGGCGGACGTCCTCGTCGAGGCCTTCCGTGAGGTCGGCGTTTCCTACCCTGACATCGAGGCCCGAATCGTCGGCGAGTGTATCGGATGCGGCACCGATGGCGTGACCGGCTGGGTGGTCGTCGGCCGCGCGATCGACGGCGAGTTCTACTCGGTAGTCCCCGAGAGCGTCCATTTCCCCGGTTGATAGTGTATAGAGAACGTGGAGTCGATGTCGTAGAGAGTGGGAGGTCGTCACACGGAGGGAACGAGAGCCCGTTGCCGCTTTCGAACAGAGGCGGGGAGGTTTGACGAGGGGACGGGGCGTTTATTCGTCGGGCGTCAGGGAAGTACTATGCCGAGTAAGGTCGAGGGCTGGAAGGACGAGGTCTACGGCACCGAGGTCCGCGAACGTCTCTTCGAGTTCGCCGAGGAGGGTTGGGAGGCAATCCCCGAGGACGAACACGACGCGTGGTTCGAGCGCTTCAAGTGGTGGGGATTGTACCACCAGCGAAACGGCCAGGAGAGCTACTTCATGATGCGGATCGGCACACCGAACGGCGTGCTCGAACCGGGCCAGCTCCGAACGGTCGCGGAGATCGCCGACGAGTTCGCCCGCGGGCCCGCCGACAATCCCGAGTTCGGCGGGGCGTACTGTGACTGGACGACCCGCCAGTCGATCCAACTCCACTGGATCCGCATCGAGGACGTCCCCGCGATCTTCGAGAAACTGGAAGCCAACGGCATGTCGACAATTCAGGCCTGCGGGGACTCCTGGCGGAACATCGTCGGCTGCCCGGTCGCCGGCAAGGACGAGCACGAACACATCGACGCCTGGCCCATCGCCGAAGAGCTCCACGAGGAGTTCAAGGGCAACGACGCCTACTCGAACATGCCCCGGAAGTGGAAGGTCTCGGTCACCGGCTGTGATCAGGGCTGTGGCCAGGGTGACATCAACGATCTCGCCTTCGAGCCCGCCCGGAAGGAGATCGATGGCGAGGAAATCACCGGGTTCAACGTCCGCGTGGGCGGCGGTCTCTCGCGCAAGGAACCCCGCTTCGCCCGCGACATCGACGTCTTCTGTACGACCGAGGAAGCGAGCGATATCTCCGCGGGGATGTCCGCGCTCTTCAGGGATCACGGCAACCGGGACAACCGGTTCAACGCCCGGATCAAGTTCCTCGTCGACGAGTGGGGTCCCGAGAAGATCCGAGACACCTTACAGGAGCAGTACATCGACTACGAACTGAGGAGCGCCGGCGAGGACCTCCGCGAGAACTATACGTACAACGCTGGCCACGACGAGGTCCACGGCGATCACGTCGGCGTCCACGAACAGCCCGACGGGAACTACTACGTCGGACTCAACGTCTTGGTCGGCCGGATGGGTGCGGCCGACGCGCTCGAACTGGCCGACCTCGCCCAGCAGTACGGCTCCGGCGAGGTCCGCCTGACCCAGCGCCAGAACGTCATCCTCACCGACGTTCCCGAGGGGAACCTAGACGATCTGCTGGCCGAACCCCTGTTGGAGGACTACTCGCCCGACCCCCATCCGTTCATGCGCGGGTCGATTGCGTGTACTGGCACGGAGTTCTGTTCGCTGTCGATCGTCGAGACGAAGAATCGCCAGGTTCGCTACGCCCGCTGGCTCAAGGACAACGTCGAGTTGCCCGCGGACACGACGGACTTTCACGTCCACCTCTCGGGCTGTACGGCCTCCTGTGCCCAGCCACAGATCGCCGACATCTCCCTACGGGGCATGAAAAGCCGCAAGAACGACGGCGTCGTCGAGGCCTTCGACATCGGGCTCGGTGGTGGGCTCGGCGAGAACCCCCACTTCGCCGACTGGATCGAGATGCGCGTGCCCGCCGACGAAGTTCCGGGGTACATCGGAAACCTGCTCGACGTCTTCGAGGCCGAGCGCGAGGACGACGAATCCTTCCGGGACTTTATCGCCGCCCGGGACGAGGAGGAGTTAGGCGATCTCGCCGACCCCGAAGAGACCGACTACGAGGACCCCTACATGCACAACACGAAACAGACCTGGTATCCCTACGCGGAAGACGACGACATGGAGGGCCGTCCGACGCCGGCCCGTGCGGACGGCACGCCGATCTCGGCCGACGACTGAGCTGTCCTGTCATCGGCCACCCTATTAGTCGAGACCCCGCCCGGGTCGTCCACCGGTTTCGGTGGGTTTTGCGATCGTCATCGCTATTCCCGAGCACTGCCGATGGCTACCATGTCCGATCGCATCCTAAAAGTAAACGCCTACACCACCCTCGATCTCATCGAGGGCCGGGCGGAGGGGCATGACTTCGATGAGGAAGCGCTCGCGGTCTGTAACGCTACCTCCTCCCGGCGTGATCCCGACCACGTGAAACTCCAGGTCGAACTCGACAACACCGAACTTGACCACCTCCCGGCCCACGCCGAGGAACTACGCCTCACGCCCGCGGAGGCCCGGGACCTCGCCGCCGACCTCGAGGAGAACGCCACGAGCGTCGAGGAAGCCCAAAGCGTTGACGGCGAGAACTAACTTGGAGCCGAGTCGGGTCGATTCCCTCGCATCGTGGTGCTTTGACACTGCTCCATCACCACACCCAGTCGCACTGTTTCGGCGGGTTCTTTCCTTTGAAGAACTTACCGGTAGCATGTCTCGAAGTTCTCGATCGAACGTCAGCTATCGATCGTATCGGAGGCTAGTGTGGTGACGTCTCTCAGTACCGACCCCGAACGCGAACAGCTCGTCTTCGGCCACCGGATCGACTGGGATACGACAAGTGCAGTCAAATTCGAGGGCCTGCCGACGGCTACGGCGCGCGAACTGCTCGATGCGGGATACATGAATCCGGAGGCCACCTGCGGGGCCTCGCCGACCATGGGGGAGATGGTGGCGTTCATGGAGCGCTACGGTAAGGACGCGATCCCCGAGAGCGAGGGCGAGATGTCGGCCCACGGTCGAGTTCTCGCACCCGATCACCCCGACGGCGGAGTAGTTATAGAGGGCCTGAAGTACCTCGGTCCTACCTCCGATACGTTCGTTCGGGAGTTCGCGGCGCTGTTCTACGAGGCCGAGTCGTTCATGCTCGAAAAGGACCTGCACGGGCGCTGCTGGTTCGCCTGAGGGCCCGCCGGGCGGACAACGATAGGACAGCAGCGTAATCCGATCACCGCAACGATTCGAGCAGCGATCGGAGCGTCGATCCGACCGCGATACAGAGCCCGAGCGAGAGCACGGCACCGAGTCCCACCATCCCAACGAGCAAGACCGTCCGGACGACGATCGGCGTGAGCGGCGTCGTCCGATCGCCCTGGATTCCCGGCCGGGATCGACTTCGAGGTGCCGACGGGGCGGCCCCGGCACCGATCGCGCGGTCGAAACAGCCGGTTCGGGCGCCCACGAGTCGCCGGCCGTCGCGCGCGAGATTCCGCAGCCGGTCGACGGTGTTCTCAGCCGGCCGATCGGCGACGAGGATCCCGTTCGCGATGCAGGAGTCCCTAACCTCCGATTCGGGCCGCCCGTTGATCCGAATCGCCGGGGCGCTCGACGTGCCGTAGACGTGGACGTAGTGCAAGCGGACGCGCCAGGGTCTCGGAGGTACGTCGTAGTGACCGCCGGTCGGTTCGTACGCGAAGACTCCGGGGGTATCGGTCGCGTCGGCCTCGATCGCGGTTCGAGAGATCGTGATCGCCCCGCCGTTTTTCGCGACCACGACCGCGCCGACGGAGGGCCCGCGACGCACTGCAATAGTGGTGTACTCGATGCGACCGCCGGTCGCCCGCCGGCGCTTGGCTTCCCACCAGATACCCCGCGGGTTTCGGTACTTCCCCGCACTCCTCGGTCCGTCGTACTCGCGCGTATCGACCGCGACGAGCGTCCCGCGCACCAGACAACCTGGACCTGATAAGCGGAGCTGGGAGATATCGCTGTTGCGATAGGTGCCGCCGAGCACTCGGATCGCCCCCTTCGAGGCCGAGGCATAGATCCCGTTGTTCGGGAACTCCTCCAGCCGGCAGGCCTCGAAGCGAAGCGTTCCGCGATTCCCTGGCCCGACCCACACCCCGATTCGCCGTCGGCCGAGCACGCCACCGTTCCTAGCGACGAACCGGCGGATCACCCCTATTCCATCGGGCGAGCCCACCTGTGGCATGAGGAGGTTCTCGTCGCCCTCGCCGCGGCCAAGTACCTCGATATCCTCGATCAGCAACGACCGATCGACCTGGGCAACAACGGCGGGCCCACAGTTCGGTGCCCGGACATCCCAGTCGATCCCACTGAATACGAACGCTCCGACGCGCTCGATCCGGAACCACTCGCGCTGATAGCCCGCCGGACAGACGAAGCGCGTCTCTCCCTCGCCGCCCTTTTCGGTTCTCCCGGTGCCGACGAGGCCGAAGGCGTCGTAGCCCGCGAAGCGCTGTCGGGACTCGAAACGATAGGTCCCCGGTGGGAACCGGACCCGGACGCGCGAGGACTCGATCGCCCCGAGCCCTGCTTCGAGCGCTCGCCCACAGGGTCGTACTCCCCTCGGGTCACAGCCGAGATCCGAAACCGCATCGAGCGTGACGTCGAAACGCGGACGGGCGCGCTGTCGATAGCGTTCGCTTCGCGTCCCGGCTTCGATGCTGCCGATCGACCGAGACCTCCCCCGGAGTCCAGCGTGTTCGATCCCTCGTTCCGACCGGCCCGCGACGATGCCGGTCGCGCCGCTGCTGCCGGCCGCCAGCGTGGCCGTCGTCGTGCTTCCGATCCCGGCGAGGAAGGCTCGCCGCGAGTAGCCGTTCCTCTCGCTCACGGCTTTCCCTCCCCTCGACCGAGCCGGTCTCCCGGGCCAGGGAACCCGATTTCTCCTGCCGGGATTCGTCGGTGTCTCTCGCCCACTTTAATGGAGCGTTTAACGGAAGGAACATATGTCTTGTTTTCATAGCTGATGTGACGTATACTATCCGGATCGCCGATTCGTCCGATCTATCGCCAGCCATGATTCGAAGCCGAACGAGTCGTGGCTCACAGCACCGATTCGAGGTCGGCGATCGAGTCGAGAACGTGATCGGGAGTTGGGTCGGCCCCCGGGAGGTCGGCTTCGTCCGTGACGCCACTGAGCACCACTGCCGTATCCATCCCACACCCCGCGCCGAGCGCGACGTCGGTATCCGGTCGATCGCCGACGACGAGACACTCCTCAGGGTCGAGTTCTAATGCACCGATCGCCGCGTGGCGAGCCTCCTGAGAAGGTTTGCCGAGAACGACGTCCGGTTCCCGGCCGGCCACGCCCGCGATCGCATGGACGATCGCTCCCGATCCGGGGACGAGACGACCGTCGGAGTGGGGTATCGTCATATCGGGGTCGGTTCCGATGAAGGCCGTCTCACCCTCTAACGCCCAGAGTGCCTCGGTCAGCCGGTCGTAATCGAACCCCCGGTCGTAGGAGGCGACGAGGACCTCGGCTTCCTCGCAGGTTTCGGTGAGCGTTAGCCCCGCGTTTTCGAGCTGGTCTCGGAGACCCGAAGACCCGACGAGGAAGATCCGATCGTCGGGGTACTCCCGGGAGAGGTACGTCGTCGTGACGCTCGCGGCCGAGGCGATCTCGGCGGGGCTGACCTCGATCCCGAGCCCGGCAAGCCGGTCGGCATAGGCCTCGGGGGTCAGCGTCGGGTTGTTCGAGAAACAGAGCAGTGAGATGTCACGATCGCGAAGCGCCGTGATCGCTTCGCGAGCGCCCGGAACCGGTTTCTCACCCCGGTAGATCGTCCCGTCGAGATCGAGCACGACGCCGCGATAGGTCATGTTCGATGAAAGGTTCGAACCGGCTTTAACGCCGCGCTCTCTACGGTTTGCCCGGTATCGCTATCGATCGCGCTCGTTGAGGGGGTTTGCCCGTGTTCGTCGGTATCGATCAGCCGGAACCGGACCCGGGTTGGGATTCGGACCGAGGGCTCGACCCGGACTGTGGGAACTCGTGGTACTGCATGCCCTGCTGTTTCATCTCGTTGTGTTTGCGTTCGAGAAACGAGTAGGCCGCGCCGTGGGGCGCACCATCCAGTAACATTTCCGCGGCACCGCGGACGGCCTCGATCTCCGGGGGCTGGCCGATCGCGCCGAGAGTACTGCCGTAGATGACGACCGACGCGCCGCTTAGTTCCTCCATGAGTTCCCGTGTCCGGCCGTTCTCGCCGATGAGTCGGCCTTTCTTCCGGCGCAAGTCCTTCTCGTTGCGCGTCGCGGCGTCGATGTCGATAGTATCTAACATCATCATGTCGTCGTCCAACAGTTCGAGTGCTGCGTCGGGAGGGAACCCGCGGCCGATCGCGCGGACGACATCGGGGCCTTTGAGCGCCGTCACCGGATCGCCGACGCTCTCGACGCCGACCGACCCGGTCTCCGAATCGATGTCGAGCCTGACCTCGGCCTGACGTTCGATCTCGCGCATCGTCGCGCCACCCTCGCCGATCAGCACACCGAGGCGGTCCTGCGGAATCCGCACGTGCTGCATAACAACACTGGCTTGCGGGTGAACTCGTTTGAACGCTTCGGCAGCTACCGGCCGCTCGCCCGTCCCCTTGTTCTCCTCTCCCGACCGTCATCGGCGGGAGCCGATCCCCTCGGTTTCGCGATCGGACTGTCCCGTCCCGTCTTACTTTCTCCTGTCCGGCCGACGATCGCGGCGTAACTGCCGGTTCCCGCCCTCAGATCGGCGTCACATGGATCATCGAGACGCCCTCGATGTCGATCGCTTCGAGCGCGCCGCTGTACCGGTAGGTATCGCCGGCGGTACTGACGACGCCCGCGGCACGTCCCCGATCGACCTCGTCGCCCGGGTTCGCCGGCCCGACCTTCGTAATGTCTTTGCCGACCGCGATCGTATACCCAGTGACACGACCGTTGGACGGGCCGGTGATCGAGACCTGCGAGTCCGACCGATCGAGCGAGACCGTCTGGCCGTTCTGGAAGTCGATTTCTAGAGCCGTGATCGCACCGGTATACCGGTAGATATCCTGTTTGAGCCGGGCCCCGCCCGTCGCCGTGTTCCCGGAAACGCTGTCGGCGCTGTCGCTGGAATCGGGTTCGGCCTTCTCGATGTCGCCGGTCACGCTTACGGAGTACGCGAAGGGAACGTCGGTCCCGAGTCCATCGAAGGTGAGTTCCTTCCAGTCGGTACTGCCACCTTTCTCCTCCCCGCCGGCCTCGTCGTTTTCCTCGGCGGCCTCGGTGCCGTCCTCTCTATTGCTTTCGTCCCCGTTGGCCCTATCGCCATCGTCGGTTCCGCTGTCCTCTCCGGTTTCGTCGCCTGCTGTCGGCTTACAAGCCTCCTCGGCGCTCATCGGCACGCCGTCGGGCGGCGTGAGGTCGGGATCATCCCCGACATCGGTGGTCTCGACGTTCCCGACGAAGCGGCCCTCGGCGCCATCGCGGGCGGCGATCTGGGAATCGATCACCCGGGCAAGGCCGTCCTCGTCCTTGTCCTCCCAGACGCAGTAGCTCCCATCGGGATCGGCAAGCAGGATATCACAGTTCTCGATATTGACGGTTCCGCCTTCCTTGACCCATACTCCGCGGGCGTTCTCGAGACCTGCGTTGCTGTCGGGCACGTCCTCATCGACGTAGACGACCGACCCGCGGACGTAGGAGCCGTCGGTGCCGAGTCGGAAGCCATCTTTGTTGTTGTTCCGCGCGTAGGAGTCCTCTACCTGCACGACACCCTGTTGTCCGTCCCGTTCCTCCCGGCCGGGCGCACTGGCGTATACCCCGTTGTCGGGCCACTCCTGGACGTTGCATCGTCGGATCGTCAGCGTCCCGGCGTGGTCGGTCGGCACGAACACGCCGCTGTAGCCGTCCGCGACCGCACCGTCGCCGAGGTAGACGTTCTCGAAGACGCCCGTCCCGTTCGCATCGACCTGGAGGCGAAAGACCGAATCCGGGTTCGCGCCATCGTAGGTGCCGAGCACGCCGACGTTGCGGACGGTCCAGTTGGATCCTTGTGCGTTGATCTTGAGCGTCGCTCCCTCGGCACTGACGTCGAAGAGCACGTTCGAGAGCGTTTCGTCGGTTTCGACGACCCGCCGTTCGGTCTCGCCGGCCCCGACGACGACGCGCTCGCAGCTCGCGGCTGCGGCATTCCCGCTTGTAGCTGCCAGCGTCGCAGCCGACGCTATCGCTGCGCCGCCCAGTCGCAGGCACGTCCGCCGACCGACGAGACGCTCTCCCGGTTCGTCCGTCTCGTCCGTCTCGTTCGTCCCGTTGGTTCCGCGCGTTTCGTTCGTCTCCGTTCGTTCGGATTCGGCGTCCGTCTCGCCGATCGGTGTACCAGTTCGTCTCATGTCGGTAGCAATTTTCGAGATCGACTATAATGGAATAATACTACGCCGGCTACTCCAGCTAATAAAGTCCATAAGCGTACACCTGGTCAGGCGTGTAACTCGGATAGGTACGATTAGCTATGAATCGATAACGACTACTACGGATTCGAGGCAGTCACTCGTTCACGGTTTCCGCTTGCGATGGATTTCCCAGTGCTCGCGGGCCACGTGGCCTGTGTGGAGACTACTGGGAGGAGGACAGGTCGGGGTTGGGTTCGGTCACCTGAGCTAGTAGGTCCTCGGTCGAGACCCCAAGGCCTTGTCGGGAGAAGAAGTTCGCCACGTTCCGGCAGTCGCGTTCGAGGAACTCCCGGCTATTGGGATGGTGTACCGTCACCGCCTGGCCGAGGTCGATGAGGTACAACTGCCCCTCGTGGACGACGACGTTGTACTCCGAGAGATCGCCGTGGACCAATCCCGCGCGGTAGAGCCGGCGGGCGTACTCGCGAACGACCTCGTAGGCGGTCTCCGGGTTCTCCAGGTGGACTTCCCCGAGGCGCTTGGCGCGCTCGCCGTCGCTTCCTAAGAACTCCATGACCAGCACGTTGCGCTCGGCAGCGATGGGGTCGGGCACCGCGACGCCGGCTTGCCTCGCTCGCCGGAGGTTCGCGAGTTCCTTTTTGATCCAGGCGAGGACGACCCGCTTTTTATTCGAGCCGATCCCCTCGAAGCGCGGGTCACCTTCGAGGTACTCGCGCATATGCTTGAAGTCGCTGGCGTTGATCCGGTAGATCTTGACGGCGACCTCGCCGTCGGGGCCGTCGGCGAGAAAGACGTGGGCTTCCTTGCCCGTCGAGATCGGTCCGCCGAAGGCGTCGATGTGGCCGTGCTGGACGAGGGTATAGATAGCCGCAAGGGTCGCGTCGTCGAAGACCGCGCCTTCGACCTTGAACTGGTCGGCGTCCTTGATCCGATCGCGAAAGGTCAGAAACTCCCGATCGCGGCCCTTTGCGACGCGATCAGCCTCGGTCTCCGAGACGTCTATATCCTCCCACTCGTCGCCCGGAGCCTCCGCCTCCTCGAAGTCGAGCAGTCCGTGATCGCTCCCGTCCCCGGTCATGGGGACCGTCTCGACGGAAGCGGCGATAGCTGATCGACGAGCGATGAGAACGAGAGTGCTCCCCGGCGCGCTTCACTCGCCGTCGGTTCGATCGAGTCAGCCACCTTCACCCTTGAATGTGGCCTTCGCGCCGGAGCTGATCGGCGTCCCCCTTCTCGTAGCGCCACTCGATATCTCCCTTTTCGTCCTGCCAGTCCCATGGCGAGACGAGTACCACGTCGTCCTCGCGAATCCAGACGCGTTTCTGCATTCGGCCCGGAATGCGAGCCGTACGCGCCGTACCGTCCATACACCGCACCTTCACCCGGTTCGCCCCCAGCATCTCCGTGACGATGGCGAAGACCTCGTCTTCCTCGGGCATTCGAAGGTCCTTTCGACCGCTGCTGTCGCTCATGTACCCCGGTTCGGACGGAAGACAGTTAATTGGTACGCCTTTCCTTATTCCCTACACGGGCCCTCGCTCGGCGGTCTTCGGTATCGTATCTCCGCTTGGAGGGCCCTCGGCCTCCCGATCGACGAGCGGCAGTAGTCTCACCCTTCGCCCCGATCGGCGCGGTGCTCGCTGATCAGCCGGTCGACCATCGACTCCTGTCTGCTCCGGCGTCGCTCCCTCGCTCGCTTCTCCCAGTCTTCGATCGCGCTCTCGACCTCCCGCTCGCGGGCGACGGCCAACTCGTCGACCTCCTGGACCGTCACGTCCTCGGCCGGACCTACCGGAACGGCCCGCTCGAAGAGCTCCTCGTCGGCGACTCTCGAGAGACCGCCGTTCGCGAGCACTAAGCGCGGATCGATCCCGCCCAGACGTTCTGCGGCCTCCCGGCCGGCCCCGGTCGCATCGCGAAGCAGGATAACGTCGTCGGGAGCGAGCCCGAAGCGCTCCTCCGCGTCGGCGATCGCTTCGAGGGTGAACTTCTCGATCGGTTTCACCGGGAGGAGTCCGGCCTTCCGTTCGGCGACATCCGCAAAATTCGAGTGATCGAGCCGCCAGAGCGCCTTCAACCGTTCGAGTTTGTCCTCCAGTGCCGAGACGTCCTCGCTCTCGGCGTCGCGCTCGCGTTCGAGCCGTCGGTTCTCGCGTTGGAGGCGGGCGACCTCGCGGCGCTCGCGGGCCTCGCGGCGCTCCTCGCGGCGCGCGTCGGTGAGATCGTCCTCTAACTTCTCGATGCGAGCGTCTTTCCTTTCGATGGTGTCTTCGAGGTCCGCGGCGTGGGCTTCGAGGCGCTCGACCCGTGTTTCGAGGCGTTTGATCTCCTCTTCCTCGGCGGAGAGTTCGCGGGGTTCGGGGCCTTTCTCCCCGTCCTCGCTTTCCTCGCCCCCCTCGAGATCGGCGAGGACGCTCTCGATCGACTGCTCTTCGACGATCACCCGCGAGATCACCTCGCCACGATCGATTCGTGGGGGAACGCGTTTCGCGATGCGCTCGAAGCGCTCCTCGTAGGCGTCGAACGCAAAGAGCGCGGCGGCCATCGCGTCGCGCTCGTGGTCGTTCTCGTAGCCTTCCTCCCGGGTCCGGTGTTGTTTCTCGTCGATCGGCAGGTCGCTGTCGGGCACCCAGCCGGCCGCGGCGAGGCTCCGGCGGATCTTCTCGACCGTCGAGGGCATCGGCGTCACGTCCGCCGCCACGACGACCGGTCGGCCCCGTTCGATGATCCACTCGATCACCGCTGCCATATCGGCGGTCCTGGTGCTCAGGACGTCGAGCACCCCCCCTTCTAGATCACAGATCGCGACCGCGGTCGTGGTGCCGGGATCGATCCCGACCAGCACGTGATCGCGGCGTTTCGCGAGCGGCTCGAAGGTGATCCCGTCCTGCTGGATCGGCTCGATCTCGACACGGGTATCGCCCGATCGGGCCGCCGACACCGGGATCTCGCTCAGTGGCGCGCTCACCTCGAAGACTGCGTTCGCGTACCCGCCGTATTTTTCGGTGACTTCTCTTTCGTACTCTAAGCCCGCGTCGTCGAGTTCGGATTCGGCCTCGCGGGCGCGGCGCTTGACCGCGCCGTGGATCCGCCGGGTGTACCGGTCGGCCGACCAGCCGCCCTTGCCCGTCGAGCGCCCGCGGGAGACCTTCACCTCGGTGCGATCGGTAAACGCGGAGACTTCCTGTCCGATGTTCGCGGCGGCCAACCGGGCGGCGGCTTCGGCTTCTTTCATCGGTTTCTTGCCGTAGGGGACGCCGTGCCGGGAGGCGACCCGCGAGAGGGGTTCGGGCCGCTCGGCACCGGTCACCTGGACGAGTTTGGTTTCTGCCGGCAGTCCCCGGAGGAAGCCGACGAGCGCTTCCTTGTCCGCGGCCAGCTCGTAGACGTTGTCGGTAGCGAGGATCCCCGGCTCCTCGCGGTCGAGCAATCGCAGGAGCTTTCGGCGGGAGACGACGTCCCGATCGAGTTGCTCGCCGTCGAAGGCGACGACCGCATAGGAGGGGCGATTGCTCCCGCGGACGTCCCCGCTCTGGACGTCCACGCCGAACACCAGGGAGTCGAGTGCATCCGGGCGAGTGCTCACGGCTATCAGTACGTGCGAGGGGAGCATAAATCCATGGCGCGCGAGGGGGCGTGAGCACCGCGAACGCCGCCTCGAAGCGGAGCGGTGAGCCGCCAGGCGAACCGCGGAACAGGGCGAGACCGAGCGAGTGAAACGAGCGAGGTCTCGAATCGGAGCGGCGAACGAACGTGAGCCGCGGAGACGGGCGAGGGCGACCGACCACCGCGCCGCCTCGAGGCGAAACGGTGAAACGCGAACGCCGAGCAGTACCCCTCCGAGAAGTGCAACGGCGAGCCAGCGGTGAAGGACGTCGATCACTGGGTCGCCCGTTCGGAAGGCGAGACCTACGCCCTCGTGATAAACGAGTCGATCACCATCGCCCGCGGTAGCTGCGAGAAGGCGATGGCCGGAGTGGGGACGACGAACGAGGACACCGATGGCACCGATGGCACCGATAGGGCCAAGCGAGGACGGCTCCAATGACGGCCCGACCGAGAACACCGCCTCGGAGAGCGGATCGGGTGTGGCCTGCCGGTCGACCTACTGGCCGGGCCTCAGGTACCGAGCGTCCCGAATGCCCCGGCGATACCGGAGCTACCCGACACACCCGAGATTCCGGGCGCGCCGGAGACACCGAGGCTGCCGGCGATGCCCGACCTGCCGGACGTATCGGGCGGTACTGCGGGCGATCGTGGAGGGGAGCAACGCGCCGGATTGAACGGGGCGAACCCGACGGGAACGCTCGTGTTGATGCTCGCGGTCGTCAAGCTCCGTCGATGAGTGTAGAAACCGGCCTCGGTCCCCAAAGCCTCCGCCAGGGGCTGAGCGGGACAGTAGGTCGAGCGCTCCCGATGGGTATATGCTCTCCCAGTCGATACGCCCCGAGAAGCGTTGTAGATACAAACGAACGAAATGATCTTACGATGAACGAAGTCGTAGTTGACTCGCGACCGACGATCGTCCGTACCCGAGCGAACACGTCATCGAGAGCACCAGCGTGAGCCCATCACGACCAACGCGACCGACGCGATCGATCGTCACCTCGATCGTCGTGTTTACCCTTCTCGCGAGCACCATCGCCCCTTTACTGGGGGGCGTGCCGGTCGCCGCCCAGCAATCCGGAGTTCCCGGCACGGAGGCGAACGGGACGGATATCGTCGTCCGGCAGAACGGACAGTGTTACCCC
>PXRA01000030.1:0-1718 GCA_003021725.1 Halobacteriales archaeon QH_8_64_26 | reverse complement strand
AGAGACTCTCGCTCGTGTTCGTCCATGACGGCCTCGCGAACGAAAGCGGCAGCGGCGGGACGGTCGCGATGAACGTCACCGGGTTGCCTCCCGGCGGCAACTGGACGATTCAGGACGACGACTACGCCGATCGGGACGACGTCTTCGAACTCCGGGACACGAGCGCTCACATCGAGTGGGTCTGGAACGAGGGCAACCGCTCCGATGGCGCAGCGTTCCTCGGCCTCGGAAGCGAAAACTGGGAGGAGATCGGGATCGATCCCGCGTTCAACGAACAGTCGCCGGGCTACCCCTACGAGAAGTGGGACGGACCGCCCGAGTCGAACGAAATCACGACCTGGATCGCCCGGAGCGCGAACGGAACGAGCTACGAACTCGGTATGGACGGGCCGATCACGGTCGCCCGCGGTCCCTGTGACACCGAAGCGCCGAGTGCCGCGCTTGCCGCGAGCTCCCGAACCCCGGTTTCCGGCACCGAAGTAACGTTGAACGCGAGCGGGTCGACCGACAACGAGGGGATCCCGGAGTACCGCTGGGACCCCAACGGCGACGGCACGATCGAGACGGTGACCGACGACCCGACGCTTAGGACGACGTTCGACCGGTCGGGCACGTACAACCCGCGAGTGACCGTCGTCGACCGCGCGAACAACACCGCGAACGCCTCCGTCTCGCTTCAGGTCGAAGTCGAGACCACTACGGCGGTGACGATCGAGAGGACGACTACCGACAGCGACGTCGGGAGCGAACCGATGAGCGACGGTAGCCCTCTCGACGCGACGTCGGCTTCCTCTGCTATCGATGGACCGAGCCTGCTCGGACTGGTGGTCCTCACGCTCGCGCTCTGTGGACTTGCGGCCGCCGTGGTTCGACGATAGTTACGGCGTACCTGTTGGTAGCCGCCCCCTTCGGCGTCGATCGCCGGAACCTCGAAAAGATTCGAGTGCTTCGAGAGCCCTCGAATCGGCCGTATCCGGCCGCTTTCGAAGGCGAACGGCGCGGTCGATCCTTCGTTCCGATCGACGTGCCACGATGCTTATATCGCTCGGGTAATTTCGGTGAGAGGAGACCCGAGAACGCCAATGACGATCGAACCCATCCCCGGGCCGACAGTGAGGAATCGCGAGGAAGCAACCCGGCCCACGAGGCTCGAGCGACGCCGAGGCGGGTACGGATGACCCGCGATCGGTTCCGCGCCCGTCCTCCTCGTCCCCGACACCGTGTTCGCGTGCACTCGCTTGCCGTCGCGGGCGTGCTGTTCGCCCTTGTCGTCTCCTCGATCGCGCTTCCCCTCGCAGCCACGCCGGCCGCCGCCCAGCAGTCCGGCGCGCCCGGAGCCGAGGCGAACGGGACGGACATCGTCGTCCGGCAGGACGGGCAGTGCTATCCGATGCGGGCCTTTGGTAATGGCACCACGTCAGTGCAGGAGTTCTATAGCTACCGCAGTCCCTACACCGAGCCCCGCGGCTGGTATCGTGCCTACGGCGAGCTCCAGGGTCTGTTGCGCCAGGACACGAGCCAGGTCCTCCTCTACAATGGCTCCGAAGGACTCTCGCTCGTGTTCGTCCATGACGGCCTCGCGAACGAAAGCGGGAGCGGCGGGACGGTCGCGATGGACATCACCGGGCTGCCTCCCGGCGGTAACTGGTCGGTTCGGGACGACACCTACCCCGGTCAGGACGACGTCTTCGAACTCCGGGACACGAGCGCCCACATCG
>PXRA01000029.1 GCA_003021725.1 Halobacteriales archaeon QH_8_64_26 | reverse complement strand
GGGGTGAGGCCGTCGCCGATGGCCTGTTTGACCTGGAGGGCGGCCCGGGCGGCGAGGCCGGCGGCGACCTCGTTGCGCTCGTCGTCGGGGATGTCCGTTCCGGTGCCCTCGCTGTCGGTGTATTCCCCGATGCCGAAGCCCGCGGTGATCGGGCGGCCGACCGGTGGCTGGATCGCGACGAACGCTTGGGGGCCGTTCGTGCCGTCGGTCACGTCGCCGGTGACACTGTACTCCTCGGGGAGGAGGTATCTGACCTGGGTGGCGACGGTTTTGGCGTTCGACCGGAGGGTTCGGTTCTCGATCGCGGCGTCGCCGTCCGTGCCCGCGTCTCCACCGGTGGCCTCCGAGTCGTCGTAGGAGTCGTTCCAGTTCATCGAGGAATCAGTCAAGAAGGAACTGACGCCGGGCACTTAAAAGTGCGATCATATCCGAACGTCGCCCACGGGCCGGGCGACGACGGACACACGTCGCTACCGGTTCGACGGCCGCCGGTCAGAAGATGGGATCGCTCTCGCCGTAGACCGCGAGAACGACCGCCGTCAGATGTCTTCCCTCGGATCGGTCGGTGTTGGTCCCCCGAGAAACGTCGTTTTCCGAGCGGGAGGTCGGTGGGGCCGACCGATCGGCGTTGATCGAAGCGTAGCGGGGACCGTTCGAGGACGGCAGGTCCCCCTCATTATCGGTCTCGATCCGTTCGGTACCGCCGTCCGCCGAGAGGACGACGCGATCGGTGTGAGCAGGTGTAAGCTCACGCAGCGCACAGCCGGCACGAAGCCCGGCGTCGATCCCCTCGTGGACGGCCTCACGGTCGGTACCGGTCGCTTCGTAGACGGTCCCGCGACCACTGGCGGCCTGTGCCCACCCGAGGCCGGCACTGGTGCTCTGATAGTCGGTCGTCCCCTCGGCCGGGCGAGTAGGTGGGTTCTCGGAGTCCTCGGACCTGGTCCAAGCGGTCGTTCCCCGCGCCTCGACGACAGTGAGCTTTCCGCCGACCGGCCCGAGGTCGGGTGCCGTCCCGGCGAGCGAGACGGTGGTGTCGACCGGGAGCACCGAGGACACGCGGACCAGGTTGTAGTCCTGTACGTTCGCGGCGGCGAGGGCGGCGTCATACGAAGCGAGTGCCGTCGGTCCCGTCCCGCTCCCCCAGACGATCCGAACGCGTCCCATTGTCCGGTTCTGGGCGATAATCGCTCAAAGGCCATGCGGTTTGGGTCCCACGAAGCGGCGAGGGATGTATCGAGGATGGTAAACGTCTTTCGAGGGGGCTTCCCACGACCTATCATGCCACCGGAACTCACTGAGCGGGTGCGAGCGAGCGACCGGTCGTCGATCAGACATATGTTCGACCTGGCCAACCGGGAGGAACGGACGGGACGGGACCTCGTTCGCCTGGAGGTCGGCGAACCCGATTTCGATACTCCTACCCACATCACGGAAGCCGCCGCGGAGGCCGCCCGAGCGGGCCACACCCACTACACGCCCAACGCCGGCCTGCTCGAACTGCGGGAGGCGATCTCCCGAACCCTCGCGGGGAAACACGGCCTGGAAGCAGAGCCCGAAAACGAGATCACCGTTACCTCCGGCGGCATGGAGGCCCTACACCTCGCTATGCTCGCGGTCGCCGACCCGGGTACTGAGGTCCTCGTCCCGACCCCGACGTGGCCGAACTACCTCACTCAGGCTCACCTCGCCGACGCGAGACCGGTCGAAGTTCCCTTGAACCCGGGCGATGGGTTCGCCCTCGATCCCGACCGGGTTATCGACGCCATGAGCGATGCCACCGCCGCGGTCGTGCTCTGTACGCCCTCGAATCCCACTGGTCGGGTGTATGACCCGGCAGCCATCGAACGGGTCGTCGAAGCCGCCGTCGCGAACGACGCCTACGTGATCGCCGACGAGGTCTATGCCGGATTGACCTACGACGGCCCGGGCTCCTCGATCGCCGCCCGGACCGACGCTCCCGAGCACGTCCTGACGGTGCATTCTTGCTCGAAGACGTATGCGATGACCGGCTGGCGGATCGGCTGGCTCTCGGGGCCCGAGCGCGTGATCAGTGAGGTGACGAAGATCAGGGAGAGCACGACCGCAAGCACCTCGAGCGTCTCCCAGTACGGGGCGATCGCCGCGCTGACCGGCCCCCAGGAGCCAATCGAGGCGATGGGAGAGGCCTTCGCCGAGCGCCGGGAGTACGTCGTCGATCGAATCGAGGGGATCGATGGACTGTCGGCTCCCCGGCCGGAAGGGGCCTTCTATGCCTTCCTCGACGTCCGGGAGTGGGAAGGGACGAGCCTCGCGGTCGCCGAATCCCTGCTGACCGACTACGGCGTCGTCTGTGCGCCGGGCGGCGGGTTCGGCGAGGCGGGCGAGGGATTCCTCCGGCTGAGTTTCGCGAACGACCTCGGCCGGCTCGAGGCGGGCTTCGATCGGATCGAGCGCGCCATCGAAGAGGAGGCGTTCGAATCGGTCGGTTAGTCGTCGCTTCACCTCCCGATCGAGGAGCGGGCGGGACCGGCGTTCGGGGCCATCAGCCGACGAGCACGGCGGTCGGTCCTCGACAGTCGGCCACTGGTCGGTGGATGGCCGGCAGTCGGCCGTCGGCGGCCGGGTTCAGTTTCCACCCGGGAACGCACGGGCCACGAGTGCGGCGAAGACGGCTCCATAGACCAGCGTGGAGACGGCCCAAGCTCGGCGGACAGCCCCGGCACGATCGCGTGCCTCACCGCCGAAGCGGACGAGTACGAAGCGAGCGAAGAAAGCATAGACGAACACCACGACGAACCCGACGGCGATCGGGTACGCCGGTGTCGAGATCCCTTCGCTTCTCGACTCGGCGGTCGAAATCGCGGTCGTGTCGAGCGCGGCGTAGACGAGCGCGAAGAGCACGCCGCCGAGAGCGCCGGCCCCGTGGTGGGCGATCGTCGCATCGATCCGGGAGACCGCCTCGGGATCCTGCCCGCGTAGTACCCCGGCAGCGACGTACGCCGGGGTGTATCCTTCCTTCTGGATCGCCATCGGGAGATCCATGACGACCGCCGCGCCGAAGCCGGCACGGACGCCGGCGACGAGCAGCGCCAACGGAACCGATCGCCGGGCGCCTCCGGCCCGGTCGGTCCCAGTAGCGGCGAGGACGGCCGCGCTCGTGAATCGAGGTATGGAAGTAGGGCGTCGATCGAACCTCGAGCGGACGAGCCACTCGAGTCCGGTATCGGCGACACGGCCAGCGCGTGCGACGAGGCGCTCGATCATCGTCGGGTAGTAGTCCCGCTGCCGTCTTCAAGCCGGAGGGTATCGCGGCTATCGAGGTCCGGTCCCGGTGACGGTAGCTGGTAGTGCTATTCGAAGTCCCGCCGGAAGCTCTTGAACTCCGCGCGGTGGGCTTCCTCGTCGCCCAGGATCTCGACCGCGAGGTCCTCGGTGACGGGGTCGTCGGCTTCCTGAGCCGCTCGGATGAGCGCACGGTAGGTCTCGATCGCCTCCTCCTCGTAGTCGATGACGCCGTCGATCACCGACAGCGCGTCCGCCGAGTCTTCGGGCGGCTGAAGTCCTTCCTGGGTAGCCTCGAACTCCATAGAGGCCGGCGGGCGGGCGTCGAGTTCCGAGAGCCGTTCGGCTAGCTGTTCGGCGTGAGCGAGTTCTTCCTGCCTGGCGTCGGTTCGGAGGCTGCCTCGCACTTCGTCGGCTCTGAGCCCCTGGAGGACGTAGGAGTTCGTGAGGTAGTTCATCACTGTCTCGATCTCGTCGCCATAGGCCTGCCGGAGCAGGGAAATCACTTCGTCGTTCGTCATACACTGGCCCGTACTCGTGGGAACGGCTTAGAACTACGGGTTGGCGATCGACACTGACAGCATCGTGTACGGAATCCTCGGTCGGCTCAGCCCGCGACGGCGAACAGAAGGAGGTTGTGCGCACCGGGTCCTAAACCGACGGCGGCGACGAACGCACACAGCAAGTACCCCTCCCGCGGGCGCTCGCGGACGCTGTCGGCGAGCAGCCAGGCGACGACGACCGCCAGTGCGATCTTCACCGCGATGAACAGCCAGCCGGTACCCAGGAGAACGGAACCGGGCAGGGAGGCAGCGATCTCCAAGACGACACGCGCCAGAGGGGTCTGTTCGCCGAAACCCAGCACGTCGACGCCGATCGCCGTCGAGACGCCATCGAGCGCGTGGGAAAAGACGACGAGCGCGCCGGCCCAACTCGTCAGGCCGACCTTCGAGCGCCGGGCGAGCGCCCAGACGGCTCCGGCGAGCCCGAACGAGACGATCAGTCCGATCGTCGGCCAGATCACCAAAAGCGAGCCGCGATCCGCCCCGACCCACAGCGCGACCGCGACGACGCCGAGCGCGAGGGCGCTGCCGACGACGCCGAGCACGATCGCGGTCGTCCTCGATTCCTCCCCTGCCGCCGGACCGTCGGTCGCGATACGGGCCGGCGGCGCGTCGTCGCTACCGAGGAGGCGACTCGATGCGGCCCAGAGCGCTCCCAAGAGGACGAACGTCGTGGCGTAGACGGTGGGCGATCCGAAGAAGGGTGCCAAGAGGGGCGGGACGGCGTCGATCTGATACAGAGCATAGAGCGCCGACCCGAGCACCATCCACGGTCCGAGCGCAAGTACGGTTCGTTCGGTGACCGGGGGCGAGGTCGCATAGAGGAGGGCGGCGACCACGAGCACCGCGACGACGAGAACCGCGAGATGCGCGAGGGGCGGCAGCGCGAATCCCTCGGGCAGAAGCGCCATAACTTCGGGGCGAGCGGCCGGCGTGAAAGGGTTGTGATGTCGCGATAGCCCGAGCGGCCACGGTCGCCAACCCCGGGCTGTGGGCCGTCGTCGTCGCCCGGTATCGATACCCATGGACGGTCGGCATCGTCCCTGGCTCGGAGATAGCGTTTTACCAACAGAACCTAACGGATTGACATGGATGCCCGGTCAGCGGACCTCGTGGCCCACACGCTGCTGGTCGGCGCCGCTCTCGCCGGCGTGCTCTTGTGGCCCGCACTCCCCGACTCGATGGCGATCCACTTCGGTGCCGGCGGGGAGCCCGATAGCTTCATCGCCAAGCCGATCGCCGTGATCCTTACGCCCGCGATCGGCGTTGCCAGCGTGTTACTCGTCCGCTACGCTCCGGAGTGGGCGAGTCGGATCCGGTCTCCCCACGTCGAGACCCTCTCGGTCGTCTTCGTCGGGAGCGTGATCGCCTACGTGCAGGGGTTCGTCTACGCGTGGAACCTCGGCTATCGGCCGAGCATATGGGTCGTCCTCGGGCCCGTCCTGCTCGCGGCGGCGGCGTTCGTCGCCTATACCTACACGCGGGAGGGCACGCCGGGCTAAGGAGGGTTCGGCAGCACGAGGACGAGCAGCGACGATCGGGAGCGATACCGCGACCCTTTTTGCCCGGATCGGTCCTCACGCGGGCATGGACCGAACGGAACTCGCCGCGCGGATCGATCACACCGTACTGGGCCCAACGACCGACGTCAAGGACGTTCGCCGAGTGCTCGACGACTGTCTCGAGTACGGTATGAACGCCTGTATCCCGCCGTGTTACCTCACCGAGGCGAGCGAGTACGCCCCCGACGTTCGCCTGGTGACGGTGATCGGCTTCCCACACGGTACCCACGCCAACGCGACGAAGATCGCCGAGGCGGAGCGAGCGTGGGCCGACAGTGCCGCGGAACTCGACGTGGTAGCCGATATCGGCCGGCTGCGTGCGGGCGAGGACGAGCGCGTCCGCGAAGGGATCGAGGAGGTCGTCGCGGCGGTCCCCATACCAGTGAAAGTCATCCTCGAAACCGCGCTGCTGAGCGAGGCGGAGATCGACCGGGGCTGTCGGCTGGCGCGGGCCGCGGACGCCGCGTTCGTGAAGACCTCGACGGGTTTCGCGGAAGGCGGAGCCACTACCGAAGCAGTCGAGCGCATGGCCGAGTTCCTACCCACGAAAGCCAGCGGCGGGATCGGGAACTGGGAGGAGGCCGAAGCGATGTTCGAGGCGGGGGCCGAGCGGATCGGTGCGTCGAGCGGCGCGGCGATCGTCGAGGACTTCGAGAACACGGTCGAGTCCTGATCGCCGGCAGGGGCACGGATCGAACCGAGCGAAACCGACCAGGAGTGCCGGTGCGGACGAGCGACTCGGAGGAGCGCACTTACAAACGACGGGCATCGAGTCGAACCGATGGCCGAGGCCGATACCGACGCTGGGGGGCAGGGGCGCGGAAATCGAGCGCTGTGGGCAGTGCTCGGGCTCTTCTGGAACCGGAAGGAACGGCGGCTAAGAGCGCTCTGGCGACTCGCCCTCGCAGTGGTGTTTTTCGGCGTGCTCTCGATCGCTATCGGAGTCGCCTTCCGGCTGCTCGCGATCCGCTCGGTGCTCCTTACGGCTCTCCCGCCGGCGGTGCCCGAATCGAGCGCGTTGGTCGTACTCCGCGTCCTCTCGCTTTTCGTGACGGCGATCGGCGCGACTCTCGCGGTGTGGGTCGGCACCCGTTTCCTCGACCGACGCCCGCTCGCCGACCTCGGAGTGGGTGTCGATCGGGGCTGGTGGCTCGATTTCGCCTTCGGCCTCGCGCTCGGCGCTGCCCTCATGACCGCGATCTTCCTGATCGAACTCGCCGCCGGATGGATTACGGTCACGAGCCTCGTCGCGAACCCTCTCGGCGCGGGCGTTGGAATCGAGTTGCTCGCGGCGGTAGTCCTCTTCCTCGCCGTGGGAATCTACGAGGAACTCGCCTTCCGGGGGTACCTGCTTACGAACGCCGCCGAAGGCCTGACTGGAGTGCCACTCCTAACGCCCCGGCGGGCAATCGTTCTCGCGACCGTACTCACTGCCGGCTTGTTCGGCGCGGCCCACGCGAACAACCCGAACGCCACCCTTCTGAGCACGGTGACCGTCGCGTTCGCCGGGGTCTTTCTCGCTGCCGGCTACGTTCTGAGTGGCGACCTCTCGATCCCGATCGGCCTGCACGTCACCTGGAACCTCGTTCAGGGAACGGTCTTCGGCTTTCCCGTTAGCGGCACCGCTCTCGGAACGAGCGTGATTCGGGTGCGACAGGGCGGTCCCCCTACGCTCACTGGCGGGGCCTTCGGTCCCGAAGCCGGCCTTCTTGGACTGAGCGCGATGGTTCTCGGAACGATCGCTATTGCGGCGTGGGTCCGAGTCCGCTACGGGACCACCGGTCTGCATCCCGGGGTGGCAGTGCCCGAGTTGCGCTGGCGCTGACCGGCAGGTCACGCATCGCTTCCCCGGAGGTGTGCCCTGAACCGGCTGTGGCGAAAGAACGAGTCCTCGTCGGTCGAATTCCCTACTGTTTCCGCGGCGGAAGCCCGGTCCGGGATCGCCGGTACCACGAGTCGATCATCGGGCCCTCGGCGCGCGACCGGACGTGAGAAGCCGTTCGCTGTACGACTGGTCGGTTCCGCATACGATCGCTGGTCTGATCTCGGAGGCGTCGAAGCCGCTCCATCGAGTCGGTCTGCATTGCTCGATCGCGACTTCTCGCCCTGCACACTTTAATTTTCACCTTCGAGGAAAGGTGATTAAAACACCCCGATTTCTCCCATCGTTCGCTACCCTCGGTTCACCCTCACGCTCGTGACCGTACCTATCGCCGCCGCAGGTAGGGAAGCGATCCGGTACCGGGAAGGAGGCGACCCGCTATAGCCCGCCGGAGGTGAGGGTCTCGATCAGTTCCGGCAGGGAGATCGCCGCGAGCCCGAAGGCGAGCGCGACGAGGAGGAAGTTGAGCGCGTTCAGCGCGAGCCCGTTCGTTCGCTCGCCCATCACCCCATCGTCGTTGAGCGCCCAAAACAGTAGGACGGCGGTGATCGGCAGGCTAATGATACCATTGTACGCCGGGAAGAGCACGACCATGTCGATCACGCCCAGATCGGTGGCGTAAGCGATCACGGGCGCGAGGATCCCGAGTGCCGTTCCGCCCGCGTAGATCGCCTTGAACGAGCGATCGGCGCTGTCGGGATCGTTCCCGCGGGCGTGCTCGAAGAGGTAGGCCGGCACCCACATGATCGGCATAATGCTATTAAAGGCCGCGGCGGCCGTCCCGAACAGGAACAGCAGCGCCGCCCACTGGCCGATGGGCCGGGTGAGCGCCAGCGCGGGTGTAATGAAACTCGCCAATTGATCGCGACCGGTGATCACCGTCGCGGTGACGACCAACACCGAGAGGATCAACACCATCGCGAGGCTGTAGCCGAACACGAGGTCCTTGCGCATCGTCGGGATGTCCTCGGCGCTCGTCCAGCCCTTCTCCGCGACGAGATTGGATTCGAGGAAGAGGTTCGACCAGATCGCCGTCGACCCCAGGATCGAGGCCGCGAGCGTGAGCGCCGTCGGACCGGGGATCGAGGGGATCGCCCCGCGAGCGACCTCTATCACCGGGGGTGCGCTCACCCCGACGACGACTACGTAGGTCGCGAGCAGAACGAACAGTGTCGCCGTCAGCACCTGTTCGAGCCCCTCGTAGTTGAGAAGCCCCGTGAGGATCGCCAGTATCACGACCGGGATCGAGAGGACCTGCCAGCTCACCGCGCCGCCGAGCAGGACGGCGATGCCCTTCGCGGTCGCGGCGGTCAGCTCGATCGTCCACAGCACTGCCCCGACCGAGATTATTCCCGCTAGAGTCATTGTGAGCCGGCCCCCGAGTTTGCGCCGCATGAAGGCTCCGAGGGGTTCGCCGAAGATGCCCAGTCGCGCGCTCATGTCCTGGGCCATGATCCCGAGCAGCGCCGCGCCGATAAACGCCCAGGCCAGCGCGTAGCCGTACTGGACGCCCGCCGAACTCGCGATGAAGATCGACCCCGAGCCGACGACGCTTGCGACCATGACGAACGCGACGCCGTACTTCTGGAAGAACCCGCCCGTCGTGTCCCGCAGCGCCTCGCGACTACCCTTTTCTTCGGTGCCCGCCATTCTCAGTGCGGCTCCGGGAAGCGGTGATCGGGAGCAGTACTCGAACACATTCGTTTCACATAACTGCGATATATCGCCATCGTAACGTACGGTGGGACCGACGTACGGTTAACAGTCTGACTTGCTATGGCAACTTTCGATCGCCGTTCGAGTGCCGTTCTGCGAGCGTCGCTTCGAGTTGCGATCGATCCTCGACACCCCAACGGCTCGATCGTTCGATGACCCGGTTGGGAAGGCATAGACCTAAGCCCGACGGGCATGAACGACGATACCGATGTCATCGATTCCCGAGGAGTTCCACGAGTTGTTCGAGAAGGAGACCTACGCCCACGTCGCGACGATGACGCCGGAGGACACCCCCCATGTCACGCCGGTGTGGGTCGATTACGACGCCGATGCGGACCGACTATTGATCAACACCGAACGCGAGCGCCGCAAGGAAAGGAATCTCAGTAACGACTCGCGGATCGGTGTGAGCATGGTCGATCCCGATAACCCGTATCGCCACCTCTCGATCATCGGCGAGGCAGACGAGATGACCGAGGAGGGTGCCCGCGAGCACATCGATACGCTCTCCCGGCGCTACACCGGCGACGACTACCAGCCCGAGATCCAAACCAAACGAGTGCTCGTGAAGATCCGGCCCGACGAGGTCATCGTCGGCGGCGGGTAGAGGATCGAGCGACCCGCTCGGCCCGGTCAGCCGGATCGTTTGCCTTTTGCTCGCGGACCCAATATGGACGGGTAGATGGCCCGCTATCACATCGAGACCTACGGGTGCACGGCCAACCGGGGTGAGTCACGCGAGATCGAGCGGGCGCTGCGCGACGCGGGCCACGAGCGGGTCGGCGGCGCGGAGAGCGCCGACGTGGCGATTCTCAACACCTGTACCGTCGTCGAGAAGACCGAGCGGAACATGCTCCGGCGGGCCGCGGAATTAGGACAGCGAGTCCCCGAGTTGATCGTCACCGGCTGTATGGCCCTCGCCCAAGGCGAGGAGTTCGAAGACGCGGGCGTCGACGCTCGGGTGCTCGGCTGGGACGCAGTGCCCGAAGCGGTTCGCAATGGCGAGTGCCCAACGCCCGCCGCCACCGGAACCGGTGGAACAGGCGGGACGGACAACGGAAACGCGACCGAGCCGATTCTCGATGGTGTGATCGGCATCCTGCCTATCGCCCGCGGGTGTATGTCCGACTGTTCGTATTGCATCACAAAGCGCGCTACCGGTAGGATCGACTCGCCCCCGATCGAGGAGAACGTCGAGAAAGCCCGCGCGCTGGTGCACGCCGGCGCGAAAGAACTGCGGGTTACCGGCCAGGATACGGGCGTCTATGGCTGGGAGGAAGGCGAGCGAAAGCTCCACGAACTGCTCGATCGGATCTGTGCGATCGACGGGGACTTTCGGGTTCGTGTCGGGATGGCCAACCCGAAGGGAGTTCATGGCATTCGCGAGGAACTCGCCCAGGTCTTTGCGGCCAACGAGAAACTGTATGATTTCCTGCACGCCCCCGTCCAGAGCGGGTCGGACGAGGTGTTAGGAGCGATGCGCCGCCAGCACCAGGTCGAGGAGTTCCGCGAGGTGATCGAGACCTTCGACGCCTATCTCGATCACTGGACGCTCGCGACCGATTTCATCGTCGGCTTCCCAACGGAGACCGATGCCGATCACGAGAGAAGCCTCGCGCTGCTCGAAGCGACTCGCCCGGAGAAAATCAACGTCACTCGCTTCTCGAAGCGGCCCGGCACCGACGCCGCCGACATGAAGGGCCTCGGCGGCACGCTGAAGAAGGAGCGCTCGAAGGAACTGACCGACGCCAAGATGGACGCCGTCGGGGCGGCCCACGAGGCAATGGTCGGCACCGATCGGGAGGTGCTCGCAGTCGAGGAAGGCACTGGCGAGTCGGTCAAGTGCTACGACGAGGCCTACCGGCAGGTCATCGTGCAGAACGCCCCGGCACACGGCATCGAACCGGGCGACTTCGCCGACGTGGAGATCACGAGCCACAACACGGTCTACGCCTTCGGTGAGCCGGTGTGAGCGCGGCGAACATCGCTCGATCACGGTAGGTTGCCTCAGTCGGTCCGAGTCGACGACCGAGGAACGCTACTCGAAGCTCGCCCTCACGTTCGTTCCCGCTCCGCGTTCGTGTCGGCGTATCGATTTATGTAGTTGCGAAGCGTACGTACCTGGAAATGACGACCGTGGAACTAAAGGTCACGGACGCGTACCCGAACGACTCGGGCCGGGGAATCGCTCGCCTCGATCCCGATACCCTCCAGCAACTAGAGCTGAACCAGGGGAGTATCGTCGAGATCGAAGGCGGCGACGCGACCGCCGCGACGGTCCGGCGCGCCGACCGCCGGGACTGGAATACTAACACTGTTCGCATCGACGAGTTCACGCGGCAGAACGCGGATGTCGGTATCGGCGAGCGCGCCACGATCCACGAGGCAGACGCCGAGAGGGCCGAGAAGCTCGTGCTCGTCCCGCCGGAGGAAGCGTCGGCGCAGTTCGGCGGCGATGCGACAGGGATGGTCAAACGCCAGATTCTCAAACGACCGGTCATCGAGCGCGACGTCGTTCCGATAACGAGTTCGACCAACCACCCCTTCATGCGCTCGCCGGGCCAGGCGATCCCCCTTATCGCGACCGAAACCGACCCCGAAGAAATCGTAGTGATTACCGAGGACACGAGCGTCGAACTGGAGGACGCCAGCCACCCCCGACAGACGAAGCTCGCCGGCGCGACCCGATCGGCCGACGCTCCTGACTCGCCCGACGATCCCTCCCCGCCGCGAGTCAACCGAACGACCGTTCCCGAGGGCCTACGTCTCGACGACGTGGGAGCGACGATCGAAGGAGGCGACGTGAGGGGGACCGACGCTACACGGACGGACCGCCGGCGAGTGACTATCGAGGGAACGATCGAGAACGTCGCGGAAACGGGCTACGAACGGGTCGAGGTCGGAGCGACCTTCTTCGAGAACGACGCCGGGACCGTCCACCTCGACCGACGGACGACCGAAACCCGCGACTTCGAACCCGGCCACACCTGGAAGTTCGTCGTGTCCTACCGGCCGCGAGCGGACCGGTCGCCGCGCTCGTTCGACCTCGCGGTCCGGGCGACGGCTCGATAAGCGAGCGGTCCCCGTAGTTCTCGCGGACTCGGTGTCGGACGGTCGGCGTTAGGGGTAGTTTGGACTTCGATGAGTACCGTGATTACCTCGCGCTCGTCCATCGCCCAGTAGCCCTCGGGTGCGCCGCTGAGGGCCACAGTTTCGGTAAAGGCCGGCGAGAGTCGAGCGTCCCCGGGAGGACGCCGGCTATCGGTTCCTCGGCGTACCGTCTCACGGCGGCGAACTCGGGGGGAGGAGGGCGGGTGCTATAGCAACCGGTAGTATTAGTGGTTCCAGCCCCCTCCTCGTGGCGATAAACACGATCGCCGAGTTCGACGTTCCGGCGGAGAGCTTCGCGCTCGCCCGGCCCTCGAAGCGCTCGAGGTCAGTTTCGACGCCGAGCGCGTCACCGCACACGATACCGACCGGGTAGTTCCGCTCCTGTGGGCCGCGGGCGAGCGGGCCGTTCTCGATGAACTAGAGGGAACGCTTCGAAAGGATCCGAGCGTAGAGAGCCGAACTCGACGACGAGCGATTGCTCCGGATGGAGTGGGTCGAAGACGTTCGCTTCGTCGTCCACATGTCCGTCGAGGAGGACGCAGCGATCCTGGCCATGTCCAGCGCGGATGACCGCTGGTCGTTCCGGGCGCTGTTTCCGGATCGAGAGGCCGTCTCGAGCACCTGGGACTTCTGTGAGCAGTGGGATCTGGGCGTCACGCTGGGTAGCGTCCGGGAGATGACCCGGGACCGACACAGCCGGTTCGGCCTCACGGCCGAACAGAGCGAGGTCCTCGTCACGGCGCTCGATCACGGCTACTTCGACGTTCCGCGTGGTGCGAACATGGACGCCCTCGCCGCGGAGATCGGGATCTCGCGGCAGGCGGTCTCCGAGCGGCTCCGGCGGGCACACGAGGAACTCATCCGGAGCACGATGGCGATCGGCCACGAGGCAGACGCCGGCCGGAAGTGACTCGCGGCGATCACGTCAGGCGCTTCGAACGTTTCGAGCGCCTCGAACGATCGCGATCGAGCGATCCCACTTCGGGGTCGGCGCTTCTACGACCCTATCGGTCCCCGATCGTCGATAGGAACGGGAACAGTGGCCGTATCGAATCGCTATCCGGTCGATCGCGTTCGGGTTCCGGTTCCGGTTCGACAGCAACCGGCCCGATCCGTTCGAGCGGTAACCGGGCGTCCCGGGACGAACGCGAAGCCGGGGCTCCGCCGGGACGAGTCGAAGGCAACGCAGCGCACTGCCGACCCGGCAGTCCCGAGCCTACCGGAGGTCGGCGACCGAGAGTCGATCGAACCCTTCGTTCCCGCAGCTACGACATCGAGTCGTTCCGTTCGGGACGACCCCTCCGTTGCCGGTAGTCATCGCCGTGTGAAGGCGGGAGCAGTGTTCACACTGAAGCACGTGGCTATCAGTCGATACTTCCTGGTCGTTCTCGCTGTGGCCCACGACCTTCCGTGATAGCTCTCAGGTCATCGCCTTCGAGACTGCATATTCACCGCGGTAGACGGGCGATCGGTCGAGTACCGGACTACCCAGTATCCTCGATTCCCTCGGTCGGCAGGCGCTCGCCTGTCTCGGTCGCCTCGACGACCGAGACGTCCTCCTCGACCCGTGTGAGAAAGGAGAGTGCGGCGAGGAGTGCCCCGCCGATGGTCGTCCTCGGGAGCGGGCCGACGAGGATGCTGCCCAGCACGGCGAGCACCGAGCCGCCGAGTATCGCGCGCTTCAGATCGACGGTCTCGTCGTAGGAATCCCGGACGACGATCGTCGGCCGACCGCTCTCGATGCGGAATGGCATGTCCTTTCCTCCGGGCCCAGTACCTTAGTTCGCCCGCCGGCACGCGCCGCGAAAGCCACGGACGGCCGGCATCGGTTCGGAAGGCGGCCGATGGGTCCGGCCGGGGATCGACGAACGGTAAGCGTGTTACGTCCGGACAGCCGTTTTCCCTACTATGATCGTTGACGCCGCCCGTAAGGCTCTGGAGACGGGCCCCCTTTGTGATCCCTGTCTCGGCCGTCCCTTTGCCGACCGGAGCTTCGGGCTCACGAACGACGAGCGGGGCCGGGCCCTTCGTATCGCCGTTGCCCTCGCCGAGGACGAGCCCTTCGAGCCGGGCGAGGAGATCGACTGTTGGGTCTGTGAGGGCCAGTGTAGCCGCTACGACGTTTGGGCCGAGCGAGCGACAGAGGCGCTCGCCGAGGTCGAGTTCTCGACTTACCAGGTCGGGACCCGAGCCCCGCCGCTGATCGAGGAGAACGACGCCCTGCTCCGCGCGGAAGCGGGCCTGCCGGAGGACGCCGGGGGACGGTTCAAATCCGAATGCAACCGGGAGGTCGGCAAACGCCTCGGTATGCGGACGGGCACGGAGGTCGACTTCGAGCGCCCGGACGTGCTCTGTATGCTCGACATCCAACGCGAAACCGTCGAGGTGCAGGTCAACTCGGCCTTTCTCTACGGCCGCTATCGAAAGCTCGAGCGCGACATTCCCCAGACCGAGTGGCCCTGCTCGGCCTGTGGGGCAACGGGCAAGCAACTCGCGCCCGATGGAGGCGAACAGGACTGCACGGAGTGTGGGGGCAGTGGCTATCGCTACGACGACAGCGTCGAAGGGCTGACCGCGCCCATCGTCCGGGAGGCGATGGAC
The DNA here is from genome assembly GCA_003021725.1 of Halobacteriales archaeon QH_8_64_26. Taxonomy (GTDB): domain Archaea; phylum Halobacteriota; class Halobacteria; order Halobacteriales; family Halococcaceae; genus PXQR01. The sequence goes on along the minus strand of PXRA01000029.1, from coordinate 15,846 downwards.
GGCAGCGAGGGCGTCTTTCACGGTGCCGGCCGCGAGGACGTCGACGCGAAGACCCTGGGGACGGGCCGGCCCTTCGTTCTCGAAGTCAAACACCCACGAGTCAGGGACGTCGATCCCGAAGCAATCGAGGCGGCGATCGACGAGTCGACCGACTTGATCGAGGTCGAGGGCCTGCGCCGGGCGCGGCATACGATGGTCGAGCGGGTGAAAGAACTCGAAGCCTCGAAGACCTACTCCCTCACTGTTCGCTTCGCCGAACCGGTGAGCGAATCGAATCTGAAAGAAGCCTGCGAGGCCCTCGTCGGCGAGACGATTTCCCAGCGCACTCCCAGCCGGGTCGATCACCGGCGCGCCGACATCGTCCGGACCCGGGAGGTGTACGCAGTCGAGGGAACGCTCGGGCCCGACCCGGTGGCGAGCGCCGAGCGCGCCGAGAACGCCGGAAGCGACGCGAGCGAGGAAACGAGCGAAAGTCGGCACGCGACGATCGAGGTCCACGGTGCCGGCGGGCTCTACGTGAAGGAACTCGTCCACGGCGACGAGGGCCGCACGGAGCCCAGTCTCGCGGGCTTGCTGGGCACCGACATCGAGATCGAGGCACTCGACGTGCTCGCGGTCGAAGGCGAGGGCGAACCGTTCGAGAGAAGCGAGTACTTCGTCGAGTGAACTCGAACGGAAAGGGCGACCGGCCGGAATCGAGGGCAGGAACACCACTAAGTGCGTCCGACCCATTCGATAGCACGGAGCGAAAGACCATGTGTCACCATCGCGAACTCGAATACGAACGGCTCTACGAGGACGCCGAGGCGCGCGACGAACTTCCCGACTGGGCGAACGAGTCCGACGAGGACGAATCCGAGGAGTCCGAGACCGGGGAGCGGCCGATCGCGCCGAGCGTGGCCGACGACTGACTGGTCGTATCGACGCTCCAGTTTTTAGCGAGTCGACTGACGGCGACCGCTTGCTCCGTAGCGAAGCGATTATTCTCGCGACCGCCGACGAGGAGATGTGATATCCTTCGGCGCTGACGAAGCGGGTCGCGGGCCGGTGCTCGGCCCGATGGTCGCCGCGGCGGTAGCAGCCGACCCCGAAGCACTCCCGGCAGGGGTCGCGGACTCGAAGGCGCTTACGGCGGCGAAGCGCCAGGCACTCGCCACAACGATGAGTGAGGACGAACGGATCGCGGTCGGAATCTCGATCGTCCCGCCCGATCGGATCGACGGCCCCACCACCGACATGAACACCCTCACCGTCACCGCCCAAGCCGACGCTATCGCTCGGGCACTCGGTCTCGACTCCGATAGCAGCACGGACGGGACTCCGAGCGATGGTGGGCTAGACGAGTCAAGCGAGATCGTATCGGAAGGCGTCGTCGACGCCTGTGATACCGATCCCGGGCGCTACGCTCGCCGGGGGCGAGAGGCGATTCCAGGTCCGGTCGACCTGTCCGCCGAGCACCGGGCCGAGGGGTCCCATGCGATCGTCGCGGCCGCGAGCGTGCTCGCGAAAGTCGAACGGGACTCGTTGATGGCCGACCTGGAAGGAGAATACGAGGAGCACGGCCCGGTGGGAAGTGGCTCCGGACGTCCTGGCGAACGAGCTACGACGTATTGGAGGCGGCCGATCAGTCCGCACTCGGGGACTTTTGACTCACCGTCAGGTAGCCAGCGATCCCGCTCGATTCGCGCCAGTAGGCTTTCACCGAACCCGGGCGGAAACGTCGTGTGCCCGCCGCACTGGCCATCAGACGCTATCGCCCCGCCGACGCCGGCCGCGTCCGAGCACTCGACACGGTGACGATGGACGCGACCGACGCGTTCGACGATAGCGCCCCGGCTGTCGAGCCCGATCGCATCCCGGCGGAGTACGCCGAGGCCGGCGGGAACTTTCTCGTCGGGGAGATCGCCGGTCGGATCGTTGCGATGGGAGCCTTCCGGCCGGCAGCGGGCTACATGACCGATCTCGTCGACGAACCCGCCGACACCACAGCCGAGATCAAGTGGCTGCGGATCGCGCCCGCCCACCAGCGACGGGGCCACGGCGGGGCGCTCTGTGCCACGCTCGAAGCACGGGCGCGCAAACGGGGCTTCGCCGACGTCGTGCTCGACACGAACCCGAAGCAACGCGGCGCGCGACGGCTCTACGCGAAACGTGGCTTCGAGGAAGTGGGCCACGAGCGCGTCGAGACCGACAGCGACTCCTTCGAGACGGTAGTCTACCGGAAGTCCCTCGCCGAGAATCAGTAGGTCGATAGCTCGGTAGGTCGGCCGGCGGAGGGCGATCGGGTCTCGCCTCGCTACCGCGTCATCAGGCTCCGGAGCACGTCGCCGTACGCCGGACGCGTAACTAAGATGCCGATGAGGACGCCGACGATCGTGACGATCGCAAAGCCCTGCAGGTCACCCAGCGAGAGCACCGACAGCGGTGCCATCGCGACGATCAGCGTGCCCGCCGCGGCGGCGATCGGCCAGAAGGCCTTCCGGAAGCGCCGCCGGAACATCTTGCGGGTACTCGTCTCGCCCTGCTGGAGGACCTCATCGGCGATGATGATCAGGTCATCGACCCCGGTGCCGATGACGGCGATGAATCCGGCGATCACCGATAGGTCGAGCGGGTAGCCGATCGCGGCGGCAAAGCCCAAGAGGAGGAAGACCTCCGAGAAGGCGGTAACGATCATCGGCGCGGCGATCCGGGCCTCGCGGTAGCGGATGTACACCACGAGGCTCACCGCGAGCACGGCGATGATACCCGTAACGAGCGAGTAGAGCTTGAAGCGGTCCCCGAGGCTCGGGAGGATGAACTGGGTGGTGCCCTTCTCCTGGATGTCGAGTTCGGTCGGCAGCGCACCGGCCTGGAGGTCGATCTGGAGCTGGCTGGCCTCCGAGACGTTCGACGCGGTAATGACGAAGGAGGGATCACGGGCGAACTCGCCGCTCGCGAAGTCCCGTGCGAGGCTCGCCCTGACGCCGGCTCCATAGACGACTTCCCCGTCGTTGACGGTGTAGAGACAGTAGCCCGCGTCTTCGGGGTTCTGCTGGTACCGACAGCTCGATGGGTTCTGCGTGAACCCAAACCGTTCCATCGCCCGGGCGAAGGGTTCGGCGGCCTGATCGGTGAGCGTGATCGGGACCCTAGGTGCCCGATTGCCCTGTGCGGACTGTACAGTACCGATCGAAGCGATGTCCTCTCTGGTGAGTACCGTCTCGTTGCGATAGACGGTACTACCGTTTTCCTGGGTCGGGAAGTGCGCAACGAGCCGAACCTGGCCGCGATCGCCGATCAGATCGAGTACCTCCGAGCGATTGGCGTTGGGCACCTCGACCTGGATATAGGTCTGCTGGCCGGATTGCACGGTTTGAACCGTTGCGCCGGACAACCCGGCCTGGCTGACCTTGCTATCGAGGACGTCAACGGCTGTCTGTACGGTCTCGTCGGTCACCCCTTCACGGACGTCATCGGGCGAGGCCTGAACGCCAACCGCCCGCAGCGCCCGGGCGAACTCCTGCCGGGAGACGTTCTCCGAGAAGACCTCGACGTCCGCGCTTCGCTGCCCGCGCTGTCTGATCTGGACGTCGGTCGGGGGTACTCCCAATCGTTCGGTGAGCGCGCTGGTGACGTTCGTACTGTTGTTGGCGGCAACGGGAACCTTCTCGGCGGTAAGGCCTACCAGTGGCGCTCGAACCCGGGTCCCACCCGAGAGTTCGAGCCCGTACTGGAGGTTAGTGAGGCCACCCTCGTCCCGGGCAGTAGCGTCGGGGGCGGTGCCGTTCGTAGCGTTCGCTCCGCCGCCAGCGCCGACCGCCGGGGCGAACAGCGAGACGGCACTCGCGACGATGAGGACGACGAGCAGGACGATCCGCCAGTTCTCCCGGAGCCGACTCATCGCGCGATCCCCTCGTACATATACCAGCGCAGCAGGCTCATGTTGAGCATGTAGGTGTTCATCAGATCGACCGTGAGCCCGAAGACGAGCACCGTCCCGATCTCCGGCAGCAGGGGAATACCGAAGAGGGTCGCGGTAATCGCCATGACGGCCATCGCCGCGATCGAGGTGAGCGTCATCGTCACCCCGGTCCGCATCGCGCGGTAGGCCGACTCGTAAAAGCCGCCCGACCGGCGCAGCACATGGTTGTTAAGCAGGATGTCGGAATCCACGCTGTAGCCGATGAGCATGAGCAGCGCCGCCACAGTGCCCAGCGAGAGCCGGATGCCGAAGAGGTTCATGAGTGCGAGCGGGACGACGATATCGGAAAACGCCGAAATCACGATCGCGACCGAGGGGACGAAACTGCGAAAGAGCGCGAAGGTGAGCACGCTCATCCCGGCGAAAGCGATGCCGACCCCGATAAGGGCGAGTCGTTGGGTATCACCGCCAAAACTCGCCGACACCGATTGGACGGACTGGACCTCGTAACCGGCCCGCCGTGCTTGCTGGACGAGCGTGTCGGTCTCGCCGGACTGGAAGGTAACGAGGTAGGTGTTCGGCGCGGAGGCGACCGAGTTGACCGATTCGGTTCCGAGCGTCGCTTGGATCTCGTCGGCGGAGGCCTGGCTCTGGACCTGGAGTTCGGTGCCACCAGTGAAGTCGATCCCCGGGGTCACCGGCGTGCCGGTCGTGAGATACCACCCGCCGAGCACGGCGAGCGCGAGGAGGAGGACGATCAGAGGTATGGCCGCCAGTTGGCGGTCGGAGTAGCGCGCGTAGTCGATTCTCGATACCTCGATCGAGGCCATGAGCGGGGATCAGCATTGCCCTCGAATAAGGTTTCTCACTTCCCAACGCGAGTAATACCGAGTTATCCCTCCCCTGAGCCGACGATAGGGGACCTCTCGGATCGGAACCCGCGCCCCGAGGTGGGAAGCGAGGTCGGAAAGCGGCCGAGGAGGGAACCGAAGCGAAGGGGACCGATCGGACCGACGAAACGGGAAGTGCCGCGAGCGGCGAACTGCCGACGCCCCGATCGATCGCTCGTTCGACCGTCCAGGGGGTTTCAGGGAAGGTAGCGAACGCTGAGGGCGCCCTCCTCACGGTCGCTCCGAACTTCGACGCGATCGACGCCGAGACGGGCCGCGCGGGCAAGGGTCTCCTCGTCATCGAGCACGTCCGCGACCGCATCCTCGATCTCGCCTTTCGGCACGGAGAGCACGTGGAGTTCGCCGGTGCCGGCTCGCTCCTCCCGGACGATCTCGCCGACCGCGACGTCGGCGGCCAGTTCCCGTTCCTGGCTCGTCGGCGGTTCCTCGCCGCGTTCGATCGGGATCGACCGGCGCGACTCGACGTTCGTCAGGTTCCAGGCGATCTCCAGGGGTGGCTCGCTCCCGACCGAACCGTCGATCACGTCGCCCTCCTCGATACCGGGGTTCGACGCGAGCGCGTGGACCTGCCCGCTGTCGACGTTCCTGAGCATTGCTGACTCACTGTCGGCGTGAGTAACGAGGAAGGTCCCCGACTGCTCGGTGTCCATGGAACCCGTAGGGAGCGGGCAGTGTTCGGCGTTTCGGCTCGGTCCCCGGGTCGTCGCCGCCGGGTCACTCTCTGTCGACGAACCGCTCGGGATCGCTGCTCGGCGGCGACGGCCGAACCCGCGACCGTCGCCGCCGGCCCCTGGTCCGCCGTCCCCGCCCCGGACCTACCGACGAGGTCGAACATCGACTTCCGTGAGTGGCCCGCGAGCACCGGACAGCCAAGCGCATGGAACTCCTCGATCCGCCCCAAGAGCTCGAAGCTCTCGGCCGAGCGCTTGCCGAAGCCGATGCCCGGATCGACGACGATGTCCTCCCGGGGAACCCCTGCCTGTTCGGCCAACCGGACGCGTTCGCCGAGTTCGGCGATCGCGTCGGCGACGACGTCGTCGTACTCGACGTCCTTCCCGGGAACGACCGGCGCATCGATCGAGTGCATGAGGATTATCGGGACCTCGTGTTCGGCGGCGACGAACCGCATCTCCGGGTCTTCGAGCCCCGAGACGTCGTTGAGAACGTCCGCGCCGGCGTCGAGCGCCGCTCGGGCGACGGCGGCTTTCCGGGTGTCGATCGAGACGAGCGCATCGAGTTCCGATACGCGTTCGATCACCGGCCGGACGCGCTCGATCTCCTCCTCAACTGGGACTGGATCGGCCCCGGGGCGGGTACTCTCGCCGCCGACGTCGACGATATCTGCGCCGGCGGCGACCATCGTCTCAGCGCGGGCAACGGCGTCCTCGAGGGCCTCGTAGCGCCCGCCGTCGTGGAAGCTATCGGGGGTCGTGTTCAGGATGCCCATGACCGCCGTGCGGTCACTCCACGGATAGGCCGAGGGGCTACTGGACGAGTCGCCGTCGCCGCTCTCGGTCGGCCCTCGGTGGTCGTTAGCGGTCGCTTCAGTGTCGGAAACGGCGGAGCCGATGGGACCGGAACTGACGGCATCGGCCCCGTCGATCGCGGCACGCAGGTCGCGAGCGAGATCGCCCCCGAGGGCGGGGTGAGTGCCGCTTTCGATCGCCCCGAGGAGTCCGAGGAACTGGTCGTGGGTGCCGGCCAGCACGATGTCGCGGCGCTCACGGTCGGCAGCGTCGATAGCGGCGATCGCACAAACCCCGTCGAGACGATCCATTGTCTCGCGGAGCGCGCGGGCCTCGCGGCCGTCGGCCCGGATCTCGACGGTGTGGTGAGGGAGGTCCTCCGCGACGCGCTCTCGTTCTACCTCGGCGACGCCGGCCCGGCCGAGGAGGTCCTCGGCGTCAGCCCGGTCGGCGACCCGCTTCGGGGTGGGGCGACGCGTCCACCGTGGACGGGCCTCGGCGACAGTGTAGAGCGAACCCGCGACGAGCACGCAGTCCTCCGGACCGCTTTCGGCCAGGGCCGTTTCGAGCGCGGCGGCGACGCTTTCGGTCGATTCGACGCGGCCCACGCCCGCGCGTTCGAAGACGGTCGCGAGCACCGTCGAGTCCTCGGCCCGGTCGGTCGCCGGGCGGGCGGTGAGCACGCGATCGGGCCTCGGCAGTGTACTGCTCATCTCGCGGTAGTCCTTGTCCTGCATGGCCCCGAAGACCAGATAGAGGTCCTCGTAGTCGAACTCCGCGAGGGTCTCGCTGAGGGCCGCACAGGCCCCGGGGTTGTGCGCGCCGTCGAGAACGACCAGCGGGTCGCGACCCATGACCTCGAAGCGCCCGGGCCAGTGTGCCCGCCGGAGGCCGCGAGCGAGGGTGTTCTCGTCGACCTGAACGTCCAGTTCGATGCCGACCTCCCGGGCGAGTGCCGCCGCCACCCCGGCGTTTCGCGCCTGATGGGCACCGAGGGAGCCCAGCGGCGTCTCGATGTCCCACCCTTCGCCCGCGAGCGAGACGCGCCCTTCGATCCCCTCGGGGCCCTCGTAGCTCACACGGACGTCGGCCGCGGAGTCCTCCCCGTTGCCCACGACGAGGATCTCTCCCTCCCCTCCGACTTCCGCGGCGATCGCGGCGCGGGCCTCGCCGGTCGCCGCGGTGACGAGCGGCGTCGCCTCCGGTGCGACCTGGGCCTTGTCGGCGGCGATTTCCTCCACCGTGTCGCCGAGGAAGTCGGTGTGTTCGAGCGCGACGCTCGTTACGGCACTCGCGGTCGGGGAGACGACGCTCGTCGCGTCGTACCGGCCGCCGATGCCGACTTCGAGTACCGCGACGTCTACGTCCCGCCGCCCGAACTCGAAACAAGCGAGCGCGGTGAGCGCCTCGAAGAACGTCGGCGGGTCGCCCTCGGCCGCCCGCTCGATGACGTACTCCCGTATTGCTTCGACGAACGCGACGACCGATTTCCGGGGGACCTGCCGGCCGTTGACCTGTACGCGCTCGCGGACGCTCTCGACGTGCGGGGAGGTATAGAGACCGACGGAAAGTCCAGTGTCCCGCAGGACGCGCTCGGTCATGCAGGCGGTACTGCCCTTCCCGTTCGAGCCCGCGATCTGGACGAAGGTGACTCCCTCTTGGGGATCGCCGAGGAACGCGAGCAGATCGCGCGTGGTCTCGATGCCGGGCTGGGGCGGGTAGCGTCGGAGACCGAAGAGGAAACTCACGGCCTCGGGGAAGTTCATATCCGGTGTAGCGACGGCGAGCGCTTTAGTTTTCGTGTTCGGGGCACCACGCCTTTTTCCCCGACCACCGAGCGACCGAGCGCGGCGAGCACGGCGTGGCCGTATGGTACTGGTCCCTAACCTACCGTGATCGACGCCCGATCGGCTCCTCACCTCATTGTTCCGGACCGCCGAAGCACGCTCCGAGTATCGTGCTCCGATACAAATTTCAGGATCCAAAATAAGAAAGTATATTCGGGTGGAAGCGTAACCGGCAGTAGTACCGTGAGCCAGAAGCGCGAGGGCAACGGCGGCGAGTGGCTGACCGGGTCTACGGTTCCGACGACGCTCGAACGGACCTTAGCGCCCGGTATCGCGCTGTTGATCGTCGCGAGCCTGCTACTGGTCTGTAGTTACCTCCTGGTTCTCTTTCTCGTCTGAGCCGAGGGCTGCTCCGGTGAAACGATCGGACGAACTGGTCGATTGATGTTGCGATCATCCGTGAGAACGATTAGCGGAGCCAGCGATAACCGAGTGCGTCGAACGAGGAACCGCAACCGAACGACCCGCTTTCGCCGTACTGTCCCTCGGAGACGCCTCCTTTCTCGGGGAACGGTCGGCGGTAACTCGCTGTCTTGTCTGCCCCGTTAGCACGTATCTCGACCAGGAAGGGAAGACCGGATCAGTTCTTCAGGATGATCCTGTCGTCGCCGACGGCGTCGATCTGATCGTCTTCGATCGGATTGGTGTTCTCGCCCGACGCGTCGCCGAACCCGAGGCGTGATTTGATCTCGTCGGTGGTATCGGGGTCGAACTCGACCCATGCCGTATCGCCCTCGACTTCGGCGACGACACCGATCTGGTCATCGCGGGGGCCGACGACCGGTTTGCCTTCGTCCTCTTGAGTTATGTTCTTCGGCATTACGCCTGAATTACCGGGTCAGGCCAACTAATACCTGTGCCCCGCTTTCGCAAGCCGACGTTGGCCGCCCACCGTCGGACCGTTTTCACGGGTATAGCGGACGAACCGGACCTCAATCGAAGGCCTCGAAGGGCTGCTCACAGGCGTTGCAGTAATGCATCGACCGGCAGAGCGAGGGGCCCTTCGGGTGTTCGCGGACCGTCGCGCTCGATCCACAGTACGGACACTCCACACCCGCCCTCTCGCCGTCGGTCTCGGTGCTCGGATCGCGCCTCACGCTTCCTCCCGCTCGGGGACGCTGAGGCCGAACTCCCGCAGGTCGGCTCGCCCCTGCTCGGTGACCATTTCGAGCGACCAGTTCGGGCTCCAGACGAGTTCGAGGGCGACCTCGCTCACGCCTTCGATACTCCTTACTTCCTCCTCGACCTCCTCCGTGAGCATCTTCCGGGCTGGACAACCGGTGTAGGTGAGCGTCATGTCGATGGCGACGGGCGTGCCGACAGCGTCGCCTGCGATGTCTTCCTCGTCCGTACTGCTATCGTCGCCGGCGGTGGCCTCGCTTTCCTCGACGACGCGGACACCGTAGATCAACCCGAGATCGACGATCGAGACCGGCATCTCCGGGTCCTCGATCTCGTAGAGGACATCCCATACCCGCTGCTCCGTTCCACTCGCGTTCTTACCGGTCGCCGGCAGGGACGTTTCCGAGGGGGTGTCCTGGCTATAGTCGGTATACGCACAGTAGGTCGGGCCGCTCTCGCCGGCCGTTGGGTCGTCCGCGCTGGATGGGTTCTGTTCGGCCATCGTCACACCTCGTCGGGATCTTCCAGCAGGCGCGGCGGTTCGCCCAGTTCCAGTTCGCGATACGTGTGGGTGAACTCCTCGAATAGCTCCGGCCAGTGTTCGGTATGCGAGCCGTCCGTCCCTACCTGATCGGGCAGGTCGACCAGCACCTCGCCGTCTTCCGAGACCGGTACCGACAGGCCGAGCGAGTCGAGGTGAGGAACGACGACCCCGAGCCACTCCTCGCGCATATCGGCGAGCGATTCGGTTCGGATCCCCATATCGACGATCGCCGCTTCGTGTTCGGTCTCGGCGAACAGCGTTAGCGCGTAGGGGAACAGTCGATCGAGTGCTTTCCGAACGCGCTCGCGACCCGGATCGTCCTCACACAGTCGCGAGAGCCAGTTGCGGGCGTGTTGGGTGTGGTAGTCCTCCTCGGCCAGTACCTTCCCGACGCGGTCGGCGATCCAGGGGTAGGACGTCCCCTCAAGTGCCCGGAGGTGGAGGTTCTCGTAGGTATCGTAGAGATAGCCCCGAACGATTGCGTCGGCCCAATCGCCTTCTCCGAGCGGGAGTTCGACGAGCGTCGGGTGCTGGAAGTCCTCCGGGTTAGCTTCCCAGATGAGAGCGGCTTCCGTGTACCCGAAGTCCTCCAAGAGATCGTACCACAGCCGGGCGTGGCCGAGTTCGTCCTGGGCGATATTCGAGATTGCGAGATCCGATTCCAAAGTAGGTGCCCGGACCTGCCACTCGGTGTAGCGCTCGGCGAGGACGAACTCCCCGTCGGCGAGTGGCCGCAACTCCGCTTCGACGGCCCCACGTTCGGCGTCGGTGAGGTCCTCGGGCGTGCCCAGTCCCGTCGTCTCGGTACTCACGCGCTCTCACCCTCTTCGGCCCCTCCCTCCGCGTTGCCGCCGCCTCCTTCCGCATCGTCCCCTCGCTCCGCGCGCTCGCGTTCGGCCGCTTCCTGTTCGCGCTGGGAGGCGGCGATCTCCGCGGCGAAGTCCTCGTCGGTATTGAACGTCATCGCCCACCGATAGGACTTATCGGTCGTCCCGCCGAAGGAGGTCTCCTCCGCGTCGACCTCGCCGATCTCCTCTCGCGGCGTGACCCACAAACTGTGAGTCGGGCGTCGCCGGCCGTGTTGTATCTGTGCGAACATCAGTGCCATCTCCTTATCAGGGGCGTGAACGTTCCCGCAGTGGGTGTGATACTTCCCGCGCTGCTCCTGTCTGAACACTTCCCAGATCATCGTCGGTCCTCCATGCGTTCTTACTCACACCTCTCAGTCGGCCGCCTGGGGCGTGTCTCCGGTGTCCGACCCCGGCCCCGATCCCGGCGTCTCCATGGACTCGCGCACCCAGGCGACGGCCTCGCGGGCGGCCTTGCGCGAGTCGATCTGCTGGCGGCCGGGCCCGTAGTCGTTCTTCGCGATCTGCCAGAACTCGTCCCAATCGAGATCGTCCTCGACGACCTCGTATCGGCCGTCCTCCCCTTCGTTGATCCGGGGATACTCCGGGATCTCCAGGCCGTACTTGCGCGCCTTCGGCAGGTAGGCGTTCAGGAAGGCCTGCCGTAGTTCGTCGTTGCCCATCGTCTTGAGCCCGACTGCGCTCGCGAAGTCGTGATGGGTAGACTGGTCGTCCGTCGGGCCGAAGAACTGGAGGATGCGGGGCCACCATTCCTCGAAGGCGTCCTGGACCAGTTCCTGTTCCTTCCGGCTCCCGGTCGCCAATTCACGGAGGATCGACTCGCCGTGTTTGATGTGAAAGCCCTCCTCGAAACAGATCTTGTCCATCGCGTGGGCATAGGGCTCCCAGGAGGTCTTTTTCAACGTGGCCTGCCGGCGCATCGCCGCGCCGTCGACGAAAAACCCGATCATCGGTGTCTCCCACCACTCGGTCATCGGGTAATGAAAGCAGTTCAGGAACTTGCCCTCGCCGTTCGCCAACTCGTCTAACATCTGCCCGCGGGTCTTGACGCCCAAGTTCTCCGCCGCCCGGTAGAGCAACTGTCCGTGGCCGATCTCGTCCTGGACTTTCGCCGAGAAGGCGAGCTTCCGGTCGAGGCTCGGAGCCTGGCGGATGAAGGGCCGTTCTAAGTACGCGCCCATGATCTCGGAGTTCGCGTGGAACTGGATCATCCGCGTCGCGGCTTTGCGGTACTCCTCGGGTAGATCGTCCTTCGGGCCGAACTGTCGCGGGCTGGCGCGCTCGGTGACGGTACCTATGTCCATCGTTACCACTCTCTGGGAGCGCCGAGGGGATACCGTTTCACCCGTCCATGGGCGGGATTTATATGATACCGGCAGGTAATCCCGCCCGATCGATCGTGATCGAGGAATGTCTAGTCGTCGAGTTCCGGGTCGTCGGCGACGAGTGCCCGCTCGCGGCGGCCTCGCGTGCTACCGGAACGACGATCGACGCCCGCCCACCCCAGTGCCGCGCGGACGGAACTGTTCTGTTGCGATTCAGCGCGCCACCGAACGATACCCTGGCTACCGTTCTCGACGCCGACGATCGGATCCGCTACCTGCACGCCGCGAGCGCCGAGGACCGGACGAACTACCGGTGTCTCGCAACGGCTCCCTGTGTCGCCCACCGACTCACCGACGCCGGTCTGCTCGCCGAGTCGCTTCGCTACCGCGAGGGCGTCGAGCGCCACAGCGGTGCGGTCATCGGCTACGACGTCCTCCGGGACGTGCTCGAAGCCGCCGGTGAGTACAACGCCACCGACCCCGATGCCGACCGCTCGCCCGACACCACTGGATCGACCGACCGAACCGACCTGACTACCGAAAACGATCCCGAGTCGGGCGACGCCGACGCTCACGTCCATCGGGAGGACGGAACGGACGGCATCGGGGTCACCGTCGAGCGCGTCTATCCCCTACGGAGCGAGGACGATTCGCCGGTCGCACGACGGTTCGACCTCACGCCCGCTCAGGCGAGCGCCATCGAGACGGCCCTCGAAACGGGGTACTTCGCGGTCCCGCGTGCGTGTACGGCGAGCGACGTCGCCGAGGAACTCGGAATCGGCAAATCGGCCTTTCTCGAACGGCTCAGACGCGGCCAGGCACGACTGTTGGCCGGCCTGTTCCCCTGAACTCGACTACCGCGACACCGATCGTCGCTGCTTGTCGTGTGCCTGTCGGCCCCGCTTGCTCGTGTGCCTGTTTCGTTCGCTGCGTAAATAAAGGATGTAATATAGGAATTTGGGTCTCAATTCGGCGAATCCCTTTATGAACGACCGGCGCAGTCCGTACTGCGCACAGCGCAAACCATGACAGAGAACACAACCGACACGCGGACGGACGACGAGACGCCGATCGAACTGCTACGGCGAGTGACCGACGGGCTTGCCTCCCGGCGTGAGGTACTCGGTACGACCGCAAAGGTCGGTGCCGGCGGTGCCCTGCTCTCGGCGGGTGCAGGCACGGCAGCAGCCGGCGGATCGGGCGGCGAGATGAGCAGTGACAGCGCGATGGTGACCTTCGACGACCAGGAATCGACCGGTACGAGCGTCACCGTCGCGAAGGCGATGTTGCCCGAGGACGGCTACATCGCGATCCACGACTCCAGTCTGCTCGACGGTGCAGTCCTCGATAGCGTCATCGGGGTCTCGGAGTACCTCGAGGCGGGCACCCACGAGGACCTGCAGGTCCACCTGTTCAACGTGAAGGGCGCGGACTTCGACATGGAAACCCTCGACGAAGACCAGGCTCTGATCGCGATGCCCCACAAGGAAACCAACGACAACGAGACCTACAACTTCGTCTCCTCGGGCGGCGAGGAGGACGGCGCCTTCACCAAGGACGGCAGTGCGGTCGTCGACAAGGGTATGGTCACCGTCGTCGAGGAGATGGACGACGAGGGCGAGGAGACGGAGGAGGTCTCCGACATCGACCTCCTGAACTTCGCGCTGACGCTCGAACACCTCGAAGCGGCCTATTACGACCACTTCCTCAATGAGTACTCCGAGTCGGAAGTCGAGCGTTCGGAGCCGGCCCGGATCTTCGCCGAACCGGGACTTCAGTACTCGACCTACCAGAAGATCCAGGAGGTTCGGGATCACGAGGAAGCCCACGTCGAAGCACTGACCCAGACCATCGAGGACCTGGGCGGCGATCCGGTCGAACCCGCCGAGTACGAGTTCCCCTACGAGACGATCGACGAGTTCGCCGAACTCTCGGCGACCGTCGAGGCCGTCGGCGTCTCCGCGTACGCCGGCGCTGCACCGATGATCGAGAGCGACGCGGTACTCGAAGCCGCGCTCTCGATCCACAGCGTCGAAGCCAGGCATACCGCCTACTTCCGCTTGCTCAATACGAACACGCCCTTCCCGAACGCCTTCGACCCGGCACGGACGATGGAGGAAGTCCTGGAGATCGCCTCCCAGTTCATCGTCAGCGAGTAAGGTAGCGGCTACGACACACTACCTCTTTTGTTGCTCAGTTGAGTACTCCGCCGGTTGCTTCGGCCCTCCCACCCGTCCGGTTCCGGGTCCTCGGTTCACTCGGTCTTGTACACGCCGCGAGCGTCGGCGACCGCCGTCCCGTCCTCGCCGGCCACCGCGATGTCGACGACGCCGACCGACCCGCCCTGCCGGCGCACGTCGGCCGCGGCATACAGAGTACTGGTGCCGGCCTCGAGGTAGTCGATGCGCATGTCGATCGTCGGCACCGGCCGGTCGACCAGCGAGACGAGCGCCGCGCCGCCGACGGTATCCGCGAGCGCGAAGCTCACGCCGCCGTGGGCGGTTTCCCCGTTGGCGCTCCAGGACAGTGCCGGCCGCATCTCGACTCGGCCCTCGGCGTGGCCCTCGCTCGCTTCGGTGACCTCGATGCCGAGCAGGTCCGCGAAGGGCATTTCCTCGAAGAAGGACTCGATGTCCATGGTCCGCCTTCGCGGAGGGAGTAGTTAACTCCGGGTCCCCACTCCGCTTCCCGCCAACCACGTCGGTCCGCTCGATCGCGATCGATCCTCGCTCACGGGCGGAGCGCTTTTGTCGCTCCCCGGAGGAGGATCACCCCATGTTCGGAAAACTGACCGCAGTCAGAAAGGCAGTGAAGTTCGGCCACCGGAAGTACGGGCTCCCCGGCGCGATCGTCGCGGGCCTGGGCGGCTTGGTGGGCTATCGGTTCGTCAGGCGCAAACTCGGCTCGGGCAGGCGCGAGCAAGGCGAGTAGCACTCGAAGCGCACGAGGAAACCGTCGGTTCGACAGTGGCGTCGAGGCCGATCGGGAATACTTCGCTTCTACTCGGAGATCCGCCTTGCGCCCGGAGCGCCGGCCTCGACAGCGAAGGATGCGAGAGTGTCGATGGATGCTCGTGATTCCTCGACGGTCGAAACCACTCGAAAGTCGGTCCGCCACCGTTCGGGCGTGATTTCGCATCGCACATAGCCCCGGTCGTCGTTGTAGAACCGCTGGTGTGGGTTATCGGCTACCGGATACTGCTGGCTATCAGCATAGAGCGTTTGGCCACTCCCGTCCCCGAAGGAAGTGAGAGACGTCCCAGCGAACTCGGTGCCTACCGTCCGGGAGTCGGGATCCGAGAGGTCGGCTTTCAGATCGAACACCCAATTGCGGTGGGAGTCACCGGTAATCACGACCGGGTTCGAGTCCGGGTTCGTAGCCATGAACTCGAGCAGTCTATCGCGGTCGGCCTTGTACCCGTCCCACTTGTCACCAGTTCGAGCGTACTCCGCCTCCTCCGGATGCCTATCGTCGTCCGTCTGTGCGAAGATGACCTGCTGGGCTAGTACGTTCCAGCGAGCGGTCGAGTCCTCGAGCCCCTCTACTAGCCACTGCTCCTGCTCGTCGCCGAGGATCGTGCGCTCGGGATCGAGGGCGGCTTGACAGTACCCATCGACCAGATCCCTACCGAAACACTCGGGCTGGTCGTCACGGTACTGGCGAGTGTCGAGCACGTTGAACTCGACTAGATCACCGAAGGTGAACCGGCGATAGAGGGGTAGATCGGCCCCGTCGGGCCGTCTGGTAGGCCGCAACGGGAGGTGCTCCCAGTACGCCTGGTAGGCGTTCGCCCGCCGTCGAAGCAGCGCCTCGGACGAGACGTCTCGGTACTCGTCGTCGGCGTAGTTGTTTACTACC